>DAOVHN010000039.1 GCA_030671915.1 Pseudomonadota bacterium | reverse complement strand
TGCTGGATATCGATTTCGTCCGGCTGCGTTCGGGGTTCCTGCAATATATGCCGATCGGCGGATTGCTGGGGCTGGTGCTGCTGGCCGAACTAGCGGTCGTGATCGGCGGCCATTTCATGGCACCGGCGGTGGATGCCGCGCATGGCGCGACGCCTGTTGCGCCCGGCCCCATGGTTGGCGATATCACTAACGCCGAGGCGTTGGGGCGGGTGCTCTATACCGACTATGTCTATATTTTCCAGGCGGCCGGGCTGGTGCTGCTGGTCGCCATGATCGGGGCCATCGTGCTGACCCTGCGTCATCGTGACGTACGCCGCCAGCGCGTCGCCGACCAGACGGCGCGCCGTTCGAAGGACACGGTAGAGCTGGTCAAGGTTCCGACGGGGAGTGGCGTGTGATGTTGCAGATCGGACTTGGACATTACCTGACAGTCGCCGCCACCCTGTTCACGCTGGGGCTGTTCGGGATTTTCCTGAACCGCAAGAACGTCATCATCATCCTGATGTCGATAGAACTGATGCTTTTGGCGGTGAACATCAATCTGGTGGCCTTCTCGACCCATCTGCATGACCTGGCGGGCCAGGTGTTCGCCATGTTCGTGCTGACCGTGGCCGCGGCCGAGGCCGCCATCGGACTCGCCATCCTTGTCGTCTATCACCGCAATCGCGGCTCGATCGAGGTCGAGGACATCAACATGATGAAGGGTTAGGCGGATATGGAAGCCGCAATCGTATTCCTGCCGCTGCTGGGCGCTTTTGTTGCCGGGTTCTTTGGCCGGTTCATCGGCGACAGGGGGGCGCAGTACTTCGCTTGCACCCTGCTGATCTTCTCCGGGGTGCTTTCCTGGATCGTGTTCTTCGACGTGGCCGTCATGGGCAATGTGGCGGGCAAGATCGACCTGGGCACCTGGATGCGCGTCGGTGGCTTCGACTTCGAGTGGATGCTTAGGGTCGATCAGTTGACGGCGGTGATGCTGATCGTGGTCACCACGATTTCCGCCGTCGTGCATGTCTATTCCATCGGCTACATGCATCATGACCCGCATACGCCGCGCTTCTTCGCCTATCTCAGCCTGTTCACCTTCTTCATGCTGATGCTGGTGACGGCAGACAACCTGATCCAGATGTTCCTGGGTTGGGAGGGCGTGGGGCTCTGCTCCTACCTGCTGATCGGCTTCTGGTACGATCGCCCCTCGGCCAACGCGGCGGCGATCAAGGCTTTCGTGGTCAACCGGGTCGGCGATTTCGGATTTGCGCTGGGCATCTTCGGGATCTTCGTATTGTTCGATACGGTACGCTTCGACGAAATTTTCGCCGCCGTGCCGGGCCAGGCGGACGCGACCATTACCTTCCTTAGCTGGGAGCTCCCGGCGATCACCACGGTTTGCCTGTTGCTGTTCGTCGGCGCCATGGGCAAGTCGGCGCAGCTGTTCCTGCATACCTGGCTGCCCGACGCGATGGAGGGCCCGACGCCGGTTTCCGCCCTGATCCATGCCGCGACGATGGTGACCGCCGGTGTATTCATGGTCGTCCGTATGTCGCCGATCTTCGAATATTCCGAAACGGCGCTGGCCGTGGTGACCATCGTCGGCGCCGCGACCGCCTTCGTCGCCGCCACCATCGGTCTGACCCAGAACGACATCAAGCGGGTCATCGCCTACTCGACCTGCTCGCAGCTCGGCTATATGTTTTTCGCCGTTGGCGTATCGGCCTATTCGGCCGCGATGTTCCACCTGACCACTCATGCCTTCTTCAAGGCGCTGCTGTTCCTCGGCGCCGGCGCGGTGATCCACGCCATGTCGGACGAACAGGACATGCGCAAAATGGGTGGCATCCGCAAGATGGTCCCGGTCACCCACGCCTATATGTGGATCGGCAGTCTGTCGCTGGCCGGCATCGGCATTCCGGGCACAATGATCGGTTTCGCGGGCTTCAATTCCAAGGACATGATCCTGGAGGCCGCGTTCGGCGCCCATAGCTGGGTCGGTTATATCGCCTTCGGGGCGGGAATTGCGGCGGCCATCATGACCGCGTTCTATTCATGGCGCCTGATTTTCATGACCTTCTACGGCCAGCCGCGTTGCGACGAGCGCACGCTGGCCCATGTGCATGAATCGCCTAAGGTCATGCTGATACCCTTGGCGGTGCTGGCCGCCGGTTCCATCGTCGCCGGCATGATCGGCTACAACGCTTTTGTCGGTGGCGGCATGGACGCCTTCTGGGGCGATTCCATTCTGGTTCTCGAGGGCCACGACTCGATCGAGGCCGCGCATCATGTGCCGACCTGGGTCAAATGGTTGCCCATTGGCATGGCGCTCGGCGGCGTCGGGCTGGCGTGGCTTATGTATATCGGCCGGCCGGGAATGGCAGCCGCCTGGGCGAAAGCGCTGAGACCGCTCTACCTGTTATCGTACAATAAATGGTATTTCGACGAACTCTATGACCTGATCTTCGTGCGTCCGGCCTTCTACCTGGGCCGGAACCTTTGGAAGAACGGCGACGGCGCAATAATCGACGGTGTCGGGCCGGATGGCATCGCGGCGTTTACCCAGCGCCTTTCGAAACGGGTCAGCGCGTTGCAGAGCGGCTATGTCTACCACTACGCCTTTGCGATGCTGATCGGCGTGGTGGTGTTCGTCACCGGTTATCTTTTCGTGCAGGCGGGGTAAGGGAAGATGGACGGCTATCTGCTAAGCATAACGATTTTCCTCCCGTTGTCGGGTGTGGTGTTCATCCTGCTTTCCGGCAGTGACGACACCGCGCTGGTCGCCCGGCGCGCGCGCGATGTCGCCCTGCTGGCGTCGCTGGCAACTTTCATCGCCTCGCTGTTCGTCTGGTGGAATTTCGACCCCTCCTCGGCGGACTTCCAGTTCGTCGAGAAACGCGAATGGTTTGGTGAAGACGGCTTCAGCTATCATCTGGGCATCGACGGCATTTCGCTGTTCTTCGTGCTGCTGTCGACCTTCCTGACGCCGCTATGCATTCTCGCCAGCGGTGCGATCAAGACGCGCGTCAAGGAATATATGATCGCCTTCCTGGTGCTCGAAACCCTGATGGTGGGCATGTTCGCGGCGCTGGACATCGTGCTGTTCTACGTCTTCTTCGAGGGCGTGCTGATCCCCATGTTCCTGATCATCGGCGTGTGGGGCGGGCCGCGGCGCGTCTATGCGGCCTTCAAGTTCTTCCTCTTTACGCTGCTGGGCTCGGTGCTGATGCTGCTGGCGATCATCGCCATGTACTGGCAGGCCGGCACCACCGACATTCCCGAACTGATGGCCTTCGGCTTCTCCCGTGACCTGCAGCTCTGGCTGTGGCTGGCCTTTTTCGCCTCCTTCGCCGTCAAGGTGCCGATGTGGCCGGTGCATACCTGGCTGCCCGACGCCCATGTCGAGGCGCCGACCGCGGGTTCGGTGATCCTGGCCGGCGTGCTGCTGAAAATGGGTGGCTACGGTTTCCTGCGCTTCTCGATTCCGATGATGCCAGAGGCGACGGCCTATTTCACGCCGCTGGTCTACGTACTCAGCATCGTCGCGGTGATCTATACCTCGCTGGTCGCCCTGGCGCAGACCGACATGAAGAAGCTGATCGCCTATTCCTCTGTCGCCCATATGGGCTTTGTGACGGTCGGTATCTTCGCGATGAACGAACAGGCGGTTTCCGGCGCGATCTTCCAGATGCTCAGCCATGGTGTCGTCTCCGGCGCCCTGTTCCTTTGCGTCGGCGTCGTCTATGACCGCATGCACAGTCGCGAGATCACCACCTATGGCGGATTGGTGCACCGCATGCCGCGGTATGCCGTCGTCTTCATGCTGTTCACCCTGGCTTCCATCGGCCTGCCGGGGACCAGTGGTTTCGTCGGCGAACTCCTGGTGATGGTGGGCGCGTTCCAGGCCAATACCTGGGTGGCTGCGCTGATTTCGCTGGGCGTCATCCTGGGCGCGGCCTACATGCTGTACCTCTATCGTCGGGTGATCTTCGGCGCGCTGGTCAAGGAAGAACTCAAGACCATCCTCGACCTGAACCGCCGGGAGATCATGGTGTTCACGCCGCTGGTGCTGGTGGTGCTGTGGATGGGGATCTGGCCGATGCACTTCCTGGGGCCGATCGAGGCTTCCGTAATCAATCTTCTCGAACAGTACCAGACCGCGCTGGCCGCCGCCGGCGACGCGTCAATGCTGGCGGCGCGATAGGGGGCGGGGCGAGCAATATGGAACAGTTTAGTGAAATGCTGCCGGCGCTGCCGGAAATTATCCTGGCCGTTTCCGGCATGGTGTTGCTGATGGCAGGCGTCTTCGGGCCGCGCAAGCGCGCTGTCGGCCTGGTGACCAATATGACGCTGGCCGCGTTTATCGTGGCGCTGGCCTTGATCGCGGTGGTCAGTGGCGGCAGCGCCACGGCATTCGGCGACATGTTCATTACCGACCAGTTCGCGATCTTCATGAAGGTGATGATTCTGGCCGGTTCGTTCTTCGCCGTGGTCATGAGTGGCGATTACATGAAGAACGAGGGCATTGCCCGCTTCGAATTTCCCATCCTGATTCTCTTTGCGACCGTCGGCATGATGATGATGGTCTCGGCCAACAATCTGCTGGCGCTTTATCTCGGACTGGAATTGCAGAGTCTCAGCCTTTACGTCATCGCCGCCTTCCACCGCGATTCGCTGCGTTCGTCGGAAGCCGGGTTGAAGTATTTCGTCCTCGGCGCACTGTCCTCGGGCATGCTGCTCTACGGCATGTCGATCATATACGGCTATACCGGCGCGCTGGAATTCGACGCGTTGGCGGCCGCTTTCGGCGAGGGGGCGTCGGCCGGCGTTGTGATCGGTCTCGTCTTCATGATCGCCGGCATGGCCTTCAAGGTATCGGCCGTGCCGTTTCATATGTGGACGCCGGACGTTTACGAGGGCGCGCCGACGCCGGTTACCGCCTTCTTCTCGGTCGCGCCTAAGATCGCCGGTTTTGCGCTGTTCCTCAGGGTCATGCTGGATCCCTTTGGCGCGCTCGTGTCGGAATGGCAGACGATCATCGTCGTAATCGCCGTCGCCTCCATGGCCGTCGGCTCGCTGGCAGCCATCGCCCAGCGCAATATCAAACGACTGATGGCCTACAGCTCGATCGGCCATGTCGGCTTCGCGCTAATCGGCCTGGCGGCGGGAAGCCTGGCTGGCGTGCGCGGCGTACTGATCTATCTCGCCATCTATCTGGTGATGAATATCGGCGCTTTTGCGGTCATCCTCTCGATGCGCCGCCACGGCGATATGCTGGAGTCCATCGACGATCTGGCCGGACTGTCGAAAAACAACCCGAAAATGTGGGCTGTCATGACGGCCTTCATGTTGTCGCTGGCCGGTATTCCCTGGTTCGCGGGATTCTTCGGTAAATTCTACGTCTTTATGTCGGCAATCGAAGTCGAGTTGTACACGCTGGCGATTCTTGGCGTGCTGGCAAGCGTCATCAGCGCCTTCTATTACCTGCGCATCGTCAAGATCATGTATTTCGACGAAGCCGCCGAGCCGTTCGACCGGCCCGCCGGCAAGTCGTTGCGCGTGATCATGTGGGGTTCGGCGGCCCTGGTCACCTTTTTCATCGTCTATCCCGCACCGCTGGTGAACAGTGCGGGCGTGGCCGCCGCGGCGCTGTTTGCCGGCTGATCTCGTGAACAAATCGGCACTACCCGCCGGATACCAGCTGGCCGATTTCGAGTCCCTGGATTCGACCAACGAACAGGCCCGCCGTCTTGCGACGGACGGCGCCCCGGACGGCACGGTGATATGGGCCAGGAGCCAGACCGCGGGCCGTGGTCGGCAGGGGCGTGAGTGGCAATCTCCCGAAGGCAACCTCTATTGCTCCATCGTCATTCGCCCTGAAATGCCGGCCGCCGATGCGGCGCAGTTGAGCTTCGTGACGGTGCTGGCGCTGGGGCATGCGATATCCGGCCTGCTGCCCGATAGCGTCGAGATGCACTATAAATGGCCCAACGACCTGCTGCTTGACGGGCGCAAGGCGGCGGGCATTCTGCTGGAATCGTCCGGCGTGGCGGGGGGCAAGCTGGATTGGCTGGTTGTTGGCGCCGGACTGAATGTCGAAACCCATCCCGGCGCCACCGAAGGCGGCTACCCCGCAACCAGCCTGCGCGAGGCGGGCGCCGGACCGGTCGCGGTGCGGGATATTCTGACGCGCTACATCGGTGGATTCGCGCATTGGCGCGCGCGATGGCAGAATGAGGGAATAGCGGCCGTGCGCGAGGCATGGTTGGAACACGCCGCGCGGTTGGGCGAGGATATCACGGTCCGTTTGCCGGGCGACCGGTTGCAGGGTCGCTTTACCGGGCTAAATGATGCCGGGGCACTACTGCTGGACATGCCCGACGGTTCGCGGCGGACGATTACTGCCGGCGACGTGTTTTTCTAGGGAGAGCGCGGATGCTGCTCGCCATCGATTCAGGCAATACCAATGTCGTCTTTTCCGTCTATGACGGGGACGAGCCGAAAGGGCTGTGGCGCTGCTCCAACGACCCTCGGCGCACGGCCGACGAATATATGGTCTGGCTGATGCAACTGATGGATCTGGACGGCGTCGACCGCGGCATGATCGACGGCGCCATCATCGCCAGCGTCGTTCCAGAGGCGCTGTTCCACCTCGTCAGCCTCTGCCACCGCTACTTCGACTGCGAGCCCTTGGTGGTTGGCGAGTCTGATGTAGATCTTGGCATAGAGATATTGATGGACCGGCCCGAACAGGTCGGCGCGGACCGGCTGGTCAATGCGATCGCCGCCCATGACCGTTACCGCAAGCCGTTGATCGTCGTCGATTTCGGCACCGCGACGACATTCGACATCGTGGATGCGAACGGCAATTATGCCGGCGGCGTGATCGCGCCAGGCATCAACCTGTCGCTCGAAGCGTTGTACCGGGCAGCGTCAAAGCTGCCGCGCGTCGATATTCGGCCAACTGAAAAGGTAATCGGCAAGGCCACTATACCGGGGATGCAATCCGGTATTTTCTGGGGCTATGTCGGGCTGATCGAGGGCTTGATCCAGCGTATCCGGGCAGAGCTTGGCGATCTCGCCATGCCGGTTGTCGCGACCGGCGGGCTGGCGCCGATGTTCGCGGAAGCGACGACGCTGTTCGACCATATCGACCGGGATCTGACGATCCACGGCCTCATCCTGATACACCGGCGAAACAAGGGTAAATGACGGAACATTTCGACATCGATGGGCTGGGCCGCAAGGACCTGGTCTTCCTGCCGCTGGGCGGGGCCGGCGAGATCGGCATGAACCTCAATCTCTACGGCCATGACGGCAAATGGCTGATGGTCGATCTGGGCATAACCTTCGGCGACGATTCGACGCCCGGCGTCGAAGTCATCATGCCCGACCCCTCCTTCATCGTGGAGCGCAAGAAAGACCTCGCTGGCCTGGTGCTGACCCATGCCCATGAAGACCATCTGGGCGCCGTGCACTGGCTCTGGCCGCAGCTCGAATGCCCGATCTACGCCACGCCCTTCACCGCCGCCGTGCTGCGCCGCAAGCTGGCGGAGGCGGGGCTGGAGAAGGCGGCGAAAATTACCGAGATACCCATGTCCGGCCGATTCGATGTCGGTCCCTTCGGGATCGAGCTCATCACGCTGACCCATTCGATCCCCGAACCCAACGCGGTGGTTATCCGAACCGGCGCGGGCACCGTGCTGCATACCGGCGACTGGAAGCTCGACCCGGACCCCGTGATCGGCGCCAGCACCGACGAGGCGGCGCTGATGCGCGTCGGCGAGGAGGGCGTACTGGCGATGGTCTGCGATTCGACCAACGTGCTGGTGCCGGGCACATCGGGCTCCGAGGCCGACGTGCGCGATAACCTTATCGAACTGGTCGGGACCTTGGAAAACCGGGTGGCGGTTGCCGCCTTCGCCTCTAACGTCGCGCGCCTGGACTCCGTATGCCGCGCCGCCCAGGCCAACGGCCGGCGGGTGGCGCTGGTCGGCCGTTCCATGAAGCGTATCGTCGAGGCGGCACAGGAGACCGGGTACATGAAAGACCTGCCGCCCTTTATCGCGGATTCTGAAGTCAATTACCTGCCGCGCAACGAGGTGCTGCTGATCTGCACCGGCAGTCAGGGTGAGCCGCGCTCGGCCTTGTCGCGCATCGCCGCCGACGACCATCCGGAGGTCACGCTCGACGCCGGCGACACGGTGATTTTCTCCAGCCGCGAGATCCCCGGCAACGAGCGCTCCATCGGGCGGCTGCTCAACAAGCTGGCCTCCATGGGCATCGATATCGTCACTGCGCGCGACGAATATGTCCATGTGTCCGGGCACCCGGCCAAGGACGAACTGATCCAGATGTACCAGTGGGTCCGCCCGAAGATCGCCGTGCCGGTGCATGGCGAGGCGCGCCACCTGATTGCCCATGCGGAGCTGGCCCGCGATTGCCAGGTGCCGGAGCCGGTGGGCGCGCGCAACGGCTATGTCGTGCGCCTGGCACCCGGCCGCGCCACCGTGGTGGATGAGGTTTCTCACGGCCGCATCGCGGTTGACGGCAATCGCCTGATCCCGATGGAAAGCGCGGCGCTGCGCGACCGCCGGCGGGCGGCGTGGAACGGTTCCGCCGTGGTGACCGTGGTGGTGGATCGGGACGGCCGCGTCAAGGACACGCCGATGGTCGCGGTCAACGGCGTATTCGATCAGGATGTCGAGCCCGAAATCGCCCATGAGGTGGAGGACGCCGTCATGGCCGCCGTCGAGGACCTGCCCAAGGCGCGGCGCAAGGACGACGCCCAGGTGCGCGAGGCCGCCCGCGTGGCGGTCCGCCGCTCAATCCGCGCCCTGTGCGGTAAAAAGCCCCGGATCGAGGTGCATCTGGTGCGGGTGTGAGGGCGCCCTAACGCAGTATTGCAATGCACCGGCCCCATCCACTATTGATGTGGCCGGTTTATACAGAGGATGACGTGACATGATCGGACGGCTGAATCACATCGCGATTGCGGTGCCGGACCTGGAGGCGGCGACGGCGACCTATCGGGATGTGCTGGGCGCCGCGGTTTCGCAGCCGCTGGACCAGCCGGAGCATGGCGTGACGGTGGTTTTCGTGGAACTGCCGAACGCCAAAATCGAACTGCTGCATCCGCTGGGCGTGAACTCGCCGATCGCCAAGTTTCTGGAGCGCAGCCCGTCGGGCGGCATCCATCATGTCTGCTACGAGGTGGACGACATCCTGGCGGCGCGGGACCGGCTTAAATCGCGGGGCGCACGGGTGCTGGGCGATGGAGAGCCCAAGAACGGCGCCCATGGCAAGCCTGTTTTATTCCTGCACCCTAAAGACTTCCTCGGAACTCTTGTGGAATTGGAGCAGGCTTGAATCATGGGTATCGTCGGTGGAATTATCGCCTATGTGGTGATCTGGGTCGTGGTGCTGTTCATGGTGCTGCCCTTCGGCTTGCGCCAGCCCGACGAGGTCGAACCCGGCCACATGCCGGGCGCCCCCGATAACCCGCGCATCGGCCTGAAATTCGCCGTGACCAGCGGCATTGCCGCGGTACTCTGGATCATCCTGTATTTCGCGATCGAGTACGATGTGATCGGCCTGCCGGCGCAGGCTTAGGATGGAATTCGATCTCGGTTGACCAGCACCGAGCGGCCTCGTCCTTCGAGACGCCCCTACGGGGCTCCTCAGGATGAGGTCGCGCCGCTCTTTCAAGCGTGATGCAGTGTAAACGTCAACGAACCGCTTCCGGCTTAGCCATCACCGAATCCCTTGCCCGTCACGCGATACTCGTCGCGGGGCGGGGCGAAGACGTCGAGGATCACCGCGCCCTCCGGCCCGGTGCGGATGCCGTGCGGCGCGTTGCCCGGCGTGCACCAGAAACCGCCGGCCTTGACCTCGTATTCCTTGCCCCCCTGGATACGTGTTGCCGCCCCCTCCAGCAT
>DAOVHN010000574.1 GCA_030671915.1 Pseudomonadota bacterium | reverse complement strand
GAAATGCACACGAAACCGCGCCAGAAATACTCGATCTCCACATCGCGCCAGGCGGGGAATACCTCGGCCACGCGCTTCGTCATCCAGGCGCGCATGCGCCCGCCGTCGGCCGGGCTGCCGGTCAGGTCGCCGCGCGCGCCCAGCATCAGCCGGTTGCCGGGCAGCATGCGGTAATAGAACAAAAGCTTGCGCGTGTTCACCAATGGGCAGTCGGTCTTCCAGGACTGCGCGGCCAGCTCGCCTTCCGTCAGCGGGCGGGTGGTCACGATGTTGGAAATGACGGGAAGGACACGGGCGTCGAAATCGCGGTGCAGCCGCTCGCGCAGGAAACCGTTGGCGGCGACGACGACGCGCCTGGCGCGCAGGGCGCCGCGTTCGGTCGTCAACAGGTGTTGCCCGCCCTCGCGCAGCCAGCGGGTGACCAGACTGCCGGGATGCAGTTTCGCGCCGGCGGCCGATGCGGCGCGTGCCAGGCCATGGGCGAACTTCATTGGGTGCAGGGCGAAGCTTGGGGAAACTTTCAATGCGCCGAACTGTTCGGCAGAATCATGGCCGATTTCGCGAAATTCATCGGCGCCGTACAGCGTGGTCTCGATGCCGAACAGCTTGCCAAGCGTCTCGCCGTATTCCCTCAACTCGCCGAAGGCGCGGGGGCGATGGGCCACATCGAAGATGCCGTCGCCGCGGGGATCGCAGTCGATCTCGTTGTCGGCGATCAGGGCGCGGGTGAATTCGACGGCCTCGACCTGCGAGGCGAAGAAGCGTTTCGTTTCCTCCAATCCGAAACGCCGGGTCATCTGCGCGACCGACAGTTTGGTTGCCGGCATGCAGCAGAACCCGCCATTGCGCCCCGACGCGCCCCAGCCGATGCGGTCCCCGGCTTCGAGCACCCGAACATCCACGCCATAATCGCGCGCCAGATGCAGCGCAGTACTCAGCCCCGTATAGCCGCCGCCGATAACGGCGACGTCGCAGCTCTCCTCGCCATCGAGGGGCGTCCATGCGGGGTCGTCGCCGGGCGCCGTCGCCTCCCAGTAACTGGGGACGGGCGCGGGGTCGTACATGGCGGGGTGGTAGAGGGTGCGCAGGTTTGTCATGGTCCTTACAACAGCCCCAAACTCTTGAAACTCGCCGGGCCTTCGCGGCTGATGATCAGGTGGTCGTGCAGGGTAATGCCGAGCTTGGCGGCGGCGTCCTGGACCTCTTTCGTCATGTCGATATCGGCGCGCGACGGGGTGGGGTCGCCCGACGGGTGGTTGTGGACCAGGATGATGGCGCTGGCGCCGAGTTCGAGGGCGCGCTTGACGATTTCGCGCGGATAGAGCGGGGTGTGGTCTACGGTGCCCCTGTTCTGGCGCTCGTCGGCGATCAGTTTATTGCGTTTGTCGAGGAACAGCACGCGGGTCTGTTCGACTTTCTCGTGTCCCATGGCCGCCATGCAGTAATCCAGCAGCCGGTCCCATGAATTGACGACCGGGCGCTCCATGATCTCGCCGCGCGCCAGCCGGACGGCGGCGGCCTGCACTACCTTTAGCGCCGCAACCGACACCTCGCCCATGCCCTTGATGCGCCCCAGCGCCTCCGGCCTGGCGGTGATGACGCCGTTGAAGCTCCCGAATTCCGCCAGCAGCGCCTTGGCGAGCGGCTTGACGTCGCTGCGCGGGATGGCGATGGCGAGGACCAGTTCCAGCAGTTCGTAATCCGGCATGCCCTCGCCGCCGGTCGCCATGAAACGCGCGCGCAGGCGCTGGCGGTGGCCGTGATAATGGGGCTTCGCCTTGGCGGGCGCGGGGTCGCCGGCGACGCCGGGCAGGTTGTTTTGCGACTCTTCCTCGGCCATGCGCCCGATTGTAAGCGGGCGGCGGGGGCTTGTCGCGGGCTAACTATAAGGCGGCTTGGTCAGCCCCGCCGGGGAAAGCGTAAAAACCTCGCAGCCCTCGGCGGTGACGCCGATGGTGTGTTCGAACTGGGCCGAGAGCGAGCGGTCCTTGGTTACCGCGGTCCAGGCGTCGGACAGTACCTTTACGTCGTATTTGCCGGCGTTGATCATCGGCTCGACGGTGAAGAGCATGCCTTCCTTCAGCACCTCGCCGGTGCCCTTGCGGCCGAAATGCAGGACGCTGGGGGATTCGTGGAAGACCTGGCCGATGCCGTGGCCGCAGAAATCGCGTACCACCGAAAACCGCTGGGGCTCGACGAAGCTCTGGATTGCGTGGCCGATGTCGCCCAGATGGGCGCCCGGCCTGATCGCCGCGATGCCCAGCATCATGGCGTCGTAGGTGACGTCGATCAGCTTGCGCGCGCGGACGCCCACCTTGTCGCCAACCAGGAACATGCGGCTCGAATCGCCATACCAGCTATCCAGG
>DAOVHN010000779.1 GCA_030671915.1 Pseudomonadota bacterium | reverse complement strand
CCCGGCGAAAGCCAGCCTTCGGCCGCTTTACGATCCGAAGGCGGAGCGGGTGAAGATCTAGGGAGAACGATGATGGCTGAGGGCGAGACACAGGGCCGCCGGCGGGGCGGACGGGCGGCGCGGCAGGCGGAGCGCGCGGCGCCGCTCAGCGAGGATATCAGGCCGGTCCGGCCCGGCATGGCGGGCGGCTGGTACAAGCCGCTGAGCGAGCCCGACGTCGGGCGCATACACGCGGCGGTTCTGGAACTGCTGGAGACGGTGGGCGTCGCCGACGCGATTCCGTCCTGCATCGAGGCGGTTACCGCCGCCGGCGGCAAGTTGAGCGGCGAGGGGCGATTGCTGTTTCCCCGGGCGCTGATCGAGGACACGATCGCCAACGCCGCGCGGAATTTCACCGTGTTTGCCCAGGACCCCGTGCATGACATGAAGCCCTGGGGCAAGAACGTCTATTTCGGCACGGCGGGCGCGGCGGTGCATATGGTCGATGCGGTGACCGGCGAGCATCGGGATTCGACCCTGGCCGACCTCTACGACATCGCCCGGCTGGTCGACAGGCTGGACCATGCGGCCTTCTATCAGCGCTCGGTCACGGCGCGCGACATGACGAGCGGGCGCGACCTGGATATCAACACGCTGTATGCCAGCATCGCGGGCACCACCAAACATGTGGGCACCAGCTTCGTCTCTCCCCGCAATCTGGAGGAGGGGCTGGCGATGCTGCATCGCGTGGCTGGCGGCGAGGATAAATGGCGCGAGCGTCCCTTCGTCAGCATGTCCTGCTGCTTCGTGGTGCCGCCGTTGAAGTTCGCCGAGGATGCCTGCGCCTGCCTGGAGGCCGCCGTGCGCGGCGGCATGCCGGTGTTGCTGCTGGCGGCGGGGCAGGCCGGGGCGACAAGCCCGGCGGCGCTGGCGGGCGCGGTGGTGTTGCAGGTGGCGGAATGCCTGGCCGGACTGGCCTATGTCAACGCCATCCAGCCCGGCGCGGTGGCTATCATGGGGTCCTGGCCTTTCGTTTCGGATTTACGGACCGGCGCGATGAGCGGCGGCAGCCCGGAACAGGCGCTGCTGACGGCGGCCTGCGCCCAGATGATGCATTTCTACGACCTGACCTGCGGCTTGCCCGCGGGCATGAAGGATTCCAAGGTTCCCGATGCGCAGGCCGGGGCCGAGAACGCCTTCACCAACGTCATCGCCGGCATGGCCGGGGTCAACATGGTCTACGAATCGCTGGGCATGCATGCGAGCCTGTTGAGCAGTTGCCTGGAAAGCTATGTCATCGACAACGACACGCTGGGCGCCGCCATGCGTGTTGTGCGGGGCATCGACGTGACCGACGAGAGCCTGTCGGTGGAGGTGATCCGCGAGGTCTGCGTGGAAGGGCCGGGGCATTTCCTGGGCAGCGGCCAGACGCTGGCGCTGATGCAGCGCGAATATATCTACCCGGGGGTCGGCGACCGCACCAGCCCAAAGGAATGGAAGGAAAAGGGCTCCACCGACGTGGTGACCAAGGCGCGCGCGAGGGTGAAGGAAATACT
>DAOVHN010000431.1 GCA_030671915.1 Pseudomonadota bacterium | reverse complement strand
TCGTCTGAGTTGGCGACAGGCGCCTGAGACCGTAGCCGCAGGACATTTCGATGCCCCGGAGGCCGCGAAATACGTTCGCGAAGCCTTTCGCGAAGCGGTCGCGCGGAATGTCCCTGTAATTGTGGGTCAGGGTGACCTCCAGCAGATCCGCGCTTTTGGCTTTGTCGCTGGCGAAAGCGCGGTCGAGGGCCTTGACCAGATCGCCGCCCTCGTACCAGTCGGTCCATAACGCCCGCCCGCCCCGCCGCAGGCGCAGGAATACCGGATCGGAGACCGGGACGGGTTCGCGCGCCAGCGGCGCGGCGGCGCGAATGCCGGTCACAAGCGCCGCCAGCGCATTTTCGCTCAGTTCGATCGGATTCATGCCTGCCCCCGTGGCCCGCCGTGACACGGGCAACAATTCAACCGGCGTCATGGGTAGCAGTTTTTTGCTTCCGATGCATGGGCTTGCGTGGCTTTTGCAGAGCCCTCAGTCGCGTGCCAATTGCCGCGCCGGCGGCGCGGCGACCGCCGCCAGTGCCGATGCCCCGGCGCACCAGACCGCCGAGGCCATGGCGATCGCCTCCATTGAGGCGCCGCCGTCGATCAGCAGCCCCATGACGGCCGGGGCAAGACCCGTGGAAAACACCATGACCGCATGGTCGAAAGACCGGATCGCGCCCAGATGGGCAGTCCCGTACAGTTCCGCCCACAGCGCCCCCTTCATAACGAAGGAGATCCCGGTATTGAGGCCCAGCAAAGCCATGAACAAGGGCGCGGCCAGTGGCGAATCGGTCGCGAACAGGACCAGGCAGGCCAGCGCCAGCGGCGCCAGGAACAGGGGCATCAGCCGGTTCGCCGAAAAGCGGTCGACGGCCGGGCCCGTGGCGACCATGGTAACCACCGACGCCACCGCGAAGAGACTGAACGATCCCGCCATCAATTCAAGCGGCCAGCCCTTGGTCTCGGCCAGGTGAACCTGATGGAAGATCAGGCCGGTGAAGATGAAGGAAGGCGCGATCAGCGCCGGCATGCGTAACCAGAAGCCGGGGTCGCGCAGCACGTCGCCCAGCGTCTTGTCGTTCTCGCCCGGCCCCTCTGTCTGCCGCCTTTCCCGAAGCGCCCGGTCCCGCGCGCCGTGGCCCCGCAGCAGCAGGAATACCAGCGGCGCGATGGCGATCAGCGCGATGCCCGTGCCGGTCCATAAGCTCCGCCAGCCGATCACGGCGAAGGCCGCCACCACCAGGAACGGCAGCATGAACTCGCCTGCGGGATGACCCAGCGAGGCGATGCCGATGACGCGCCCGCGCTCGGCCTCGAAATAGCGCGCCATGGCGGTGATCCCGGTATGGCTCGCCAGCCCCTGGCCGAACAGCCTCAGCCCGAAAATGGCGGCGCCCAGCGCCGGAATGCTCCAGGCGGCCCCCATCAGCAGGCTCGTCCCGCCCAGTCCCAGCAGAACGCCCACGGCGAAGCGGGCCAGCGGCATGCGGTCGATCAGCCGGCCGGCCCAGACCAGAGTGGCGGCACTCAACATCGTGCCGGTGGCGTAGACCGTCCCGAACTCTCCATGCGACAGGGCGAAAGCCTCGCGGATCTCGCCGCCGAACAGCGAGATGAAGAAGGTCTGCCCGAAACTGGAGGCGAAACACATGAAGGCCCCGAAGGCGATCAGCGGCCCATGAGCGCGAAGAAAGGAAAGTGGAAGCATTGCGCGTTTCTATGCCGAATGACGGACGGGGGAAAGCGGTATTCATCATGCCCGGGAACGGATATTTACACTATTCTGGTAGCGTGAAACAAAGTGGCCACAATATCTTGTGTTTTTGGTGAATTTCGATGGTTAACGCGTCCCGGTTATTAATGGTTCATTTACGGAAAAATTGATATAACTGGTTGATTCGCAAAGATTCACCGAATGGACCGGTTATGAGCACCAATGTTACCAAACTCCCGCGGTCGGGACGGCACGGCGCGGCGCGCGGCGCCGCCGGACTCCATGAGGCGATAGAGGCGGAACGGCGGGCGCAACGGCGGGCCACGATGATCGCCGCGGGCGCCAGCATCGCGTGGGTGCTGTTCGCGCTGGTCTTTATTGCCAGCAATGGTAGCGAGGGGGAACTCGCGGGGCTCACCCTGCCGGAAATCGCCATGCTGATCGCCGGCGTCGCGACGCCGCTGGCGGTGATCTGGCTGATCGTTCTTTTCGTGCGGCGCAACGCGGATTTGCGCGAACATACCGAAATGCTGCGCCGGCAGCTCGACCTGCTGACCTATCCGGCGGAAGATGCGGAACTGCATGTGCGCAAGATAGCGGAGTCGCTGCGCGCCCAGGCCGAGGAGTTGAACCGGGTAACCGATACGGCCACCATCCAGATGGAAAAGCTGTCGAAGACGCTGGCCAGCCGGACCGATTCGCTGGCCGAGGCCTCCGAGAGCGCAACGGGACAGGCCCAGACCATCGGTTCGCTGCTGGAGCATCATACGGGGACGCTTGCCGACCTGACCGAACGGTTCCACAAGCAGGAAGCCTATCTGCGCGAGGCGGTCGAAAAACAGGCCCGGGATATGACCGCCGCCACCAGCAACGCGCTGACCCATTCCGACGAAATGCGTTCCGCGATGCGGCTGCAGATTTCCGAAATGACCAACGCCTCCGAGGCAGCCACCATCCAGGCCGAGCGGATCGGCGGCCTGTTCCGCGACTACAGCGGTCAACTCGGCGACGCGGCACGGACCGCGAAAGACAGCGCGGCCAATATCGAGCGCACGCTGATAGAGGCGGCGGCTCATCTGCACGACGTTACGAAGCGAACCGCCGATCAGGCTGACGAGGCAGTCGAAAACATCGAGAGCCGAGGCAAGGCCTTCGCCGACGAGCTGGAGCGGGCCATCGGTTCGCAAATCGTGGCCCTGGCGGATGCCGCCGATCGCAGCGCCGGTTACATGGACGACATAACCGCCACCCTGACGCGGAAAATCACCGGTGTAACCGATACAATGGAACATGCCTTAAAGGGCCAGCAAGAGGCCCTGGAAGAGTTCCTGGGGTCGGCGACAGTGCGTGTAACGGCGATGGGCGATACGCTCGACGAGCGGACCAGCGAAGTCGCGAGCAGGCTGGACAGGGTGCTGGCGCAGCGGGCGCAGGAGTTGTCGGGCGTGGTGCAGCGCAGTTCCGACAAGGTCGAGGAACTGGCGGCGGTCATGCG
>DAOVHN010000470.1 GCA_030671915.1 Pseudomonadota bacterium | reverse complement strand
TAGCCGGACCGGAAAATAGTTTTTCAACAGCCTCGGCTACAAACGGACTTAATCACCGCATCGGGATGACGACCGCTTTCACCCGCTAAGCCGACATGGTCCCGGGGACCGCCCGGCGCCACAGGCCCCGGATATGAAATCCGGGGCCTTATCCCGTCGCCATCCCGCCGGGCGGTTGTGCCTGTCACCCGCCGGCGCTACCCCCCGCCCTTGATCATCGCCAGGAATTCCCGCTGTCGGGCCGGCTTGCGGCTTGCCCGCCGGCTCACTCAGCCCTTGGCCGACAGCCGCTTGTGCAGGGCGCCGAGGTACCGGCGATCGGCGTCCTCGAACGCGCCCTCGGCGATATCGTGGCTGTAGCCCTCCATCTCCCGGCGGAACGCCTCCGTAACGCCAGGCCGGGCCAGCAGTTTGTCGATCAGGGCCAGCGCCCCGGCGTCCCGCCCGGCCTTGCCGGCGGGCACGTCAGCCTCGGCCACCGTGTCCAGGTCGGTGGCCACGGTGGCCACGTCGGTGTCCGCGGCGGCGCCGGTGTCGCCAGCGTCCTCGGGGACAAGCAGGTCCGCCCAAGCCGTGCCGGCGTCGGCGATCGCAATATGCAGCGCGCGGGCCGCCGCAAGCACGTCGGCATCGTCGTCGCCCCCCAGCCGCTCCAGCAGCGCGACGATTTCGTCCCGGTTCAACGGTTCCATCATGGTCGGCCTCCGTCAGATGTTTCGCCGGCGGTCAGCCGCCGCCGCCGCTCCCGCCCTTGATCATCGCCAGGAATTCGCGCCTGGTGTTGGCGCTGTTTCTGAACGCGCCGAGCATGCGGCTGGTTACCATGTTTACACCCTCGCGGCGGACGCCGCGCGTCGTCATGCAGTGGTGGGCGGCGTCGACCACCACGGCGACGCCGTAGGGGTCGAGGACTTCCTGGATGGTGTCAGCGATCTCCGCCGTCATCTTTTCCTGAATCTGCAGGCGTTTGGAGAAGGCCTCGACGATGCGCGCCAGCTTGCTGATTCCCACCACGCGGCTGCGCGGCAGATAGGCCACATGGACGCGGCCGATGATCGGCAGCATGTGATGCTCGCAATGGCTCTCGAAGCCGATGTCGCGCAGCACCACCATCTCGTCGTAGCCGGCGATCTCCTCGAAGGTGCGGGCCAGGATCTCCTTCGGCTCCTGTTCGTAGCCGGCGCCGAATTCCCGCCAGGCGCGCGTCACGCGGGCCGGCGTGTCCAGCAGCCCCTCGCGCTCCGGATCGTCGCCGACCCAGCGGATCAGCGTCCGCACGGCGGATTCGGCCTCGGCCCTGGTGGGCCGGTCCGAGTCTTCTTGCCCGGCTCGCACACGGCCTCCTTCGTCGGCCTGCTCGGCGGGTCTGGCGCTTTTCCCGGCGACAGCGGGTTTGGTCGGCTTGGCTGCGGTGTCGGACGGCATTGGGCGGGTCTCTTATGTTTGATGCGTATGTTTGATGCGGTTGTTCCGGGCACTAAGTTAGAGCGGCGAGGGGCGGTTGTCATCCGCTGGATGAAACGAATTCATGAACCACGGATACACCAGGGGACAACGCGATTCAGCCGTGCCGGGCCCGCCGCCTTTTCCCGCCGCGCGGTCCGGTGTATCATGCCGGGCCTGTAATCCAATGACGGGAACCGGTGCACGGCCATGAGTGGCGGGGAAGGCGACGGCAACAGTTTGGCGAAGCCGCGGTGGCGCCGGATCGGCGCAAGGTCCGCGGCCACCGTTGCAGGCGCCATCCTGCTTGTCCTCGCGGCGCTATGGTTCTCGCCGTTTTCGATCCCGCCGGGCGAGGCCCTGGGCATCAAGATATTCATTCTCGCCGGCGCGGCGCTACTGGCGGCGCTGTGGAGCCGGCTGCCGCGCAAGGCGAGGCTGGCGCTGCTGGTCATGCTGGCCGTGGTCTCCGCGCTGAACTATTACCGCTGGGGCCCGCGTTCTCTCTATGAGAAAGTCGATGTCTACGATGTCGTGCATTATTACCTTGGCGCCAAATATTTCGAAGAGTTGGACTACGAAGGGCTGTATCCCGCGCTGATCCTCGCCGACTACGAAAACGGACCGAAATCGGACAGGCTGAAGCGGTATCGGCTGCAGACGGGAGATGGCTACGAATACCGGGGGATCGACGATGCGCTGGAGCGTGGCCGTGAGATCCGGCGGACGCGATTCACGCCCGGGCGCTGGCGGAGCTTCGAGCAGGATTCGCTCTCCCTGCTGCGCGATATCGGGTTGAGCGCGGCATCCTGGCGCAAGCTGGTTGCCGACAGGGGGTTCAACGGTTCGCCCGCCTGGATCGCCCTGGCCAGGCCTTTCGTCGCCTTGACGCCGGCACAATCGGTCAAATTGCTCTGTCTCCTCGATATCGTTCTGCTGGCGTCGGCCCTGTTTGCGATCCGGCATGCCTATGGCGGAGAAATCGCCCTGTGGGCGCTGATCTTCCTGGCCGCCTCCTATTCGATGCGCTGGCCGGTCGCCGGCGAAGCGCTGTTCCGCTATGTCTGGCTGGCGGCGCTGCTATGGGCATTGGCGCTGGTGAAGATGGGCCGGCCGATCGCCGCCGGCGCGGCCCTGGCCGTTTCGTCGTCGATGCGGATTTTTCCGGTGGTGTGGCTGTTTGGGCCGGCTGCCCAGATGCTGCATCAGTTCGACCGGCGGCCGTATGGTCTGCGCAATATCGATCGTTATTACTGGCTGATGGCGGCCGGTTTCGCCGGCGCTGTCCTGCTGGCCGTGGGCTGGATATCGCTGGATATCGGCGCATGGTCGCTTCTTGAGCACGCCAGGGATATGCGAATTCATGTTCAGGTGGAGCAACTGGTGTCACGCCATATCGGTTTTGCGAAGGCCCTGGTCTTCGAGGGCGGGCTGGAGCCGAAATATCTGACCGCCGAGGCGCGAGCCGCGATCGGCGCGCTGAAGCCGGTGAC
>DAOVHN010000322.1 GCA_030671915.1 Pseudomonadota bacterium | reverse complement strand
AGATAACGTATTCGTGCACAGGCGCAAGTTGGATTTTAGCACATGCCGCCGCTCGCCCGGCGTGAGCAACGAATTCGGACGAACCGGCGCGGCGCTTGAGGGCGCAAGAAACAAAGTATATTGTTACATAATCCCCTTAACCGAGGAACGGGCGCCATGACCGATTTTCCCGTATCCGGCGGCTGCCACTGCGGCGCGGTGCGATTCACGATGCACGCACCGCCCCTGAGCGTACAGCATTGCCATTGCGAGACCTGCCGCAAGACCAGCGGCTCTTTATACGCAACCGGCGCGGTGATGCCGTGCGACAAGGTGGAAATCGAGGGCGCCGATAATCTTACGGCGTACCGGACGTCGGCAAGCTTCGAACGGCAATTCTGCCGCACCTGCGGATGCCCGCTCTTCGGCTACGAGGACGGTGAAACGGCGTTGTTCTACGTGGAAGTGGCGACCCTGGACGGCGGCGTTGATCCGGGCCATCCCCGGGAAATGGAATCGCACATCTACATGCGTTCCCGTGCCGAGTGGGAGCATGTCAGCGATGCCGTCCCGCATTTCCAGACCGATGGTCCGGGCGAGATCATCACCGAAGCCCAGAAGTCGGAGGGCTGAGTCGCGGGACGAGCGGGAACGTCGGCGACTATCTCGCGACTGTAGGCCGCGCACCGTTGCGCGAGGCAGGGGTTCGGATGAACCCGCCCTGCCTTCGCCGAAGCGGTTACGCGCAGGCAGGCCGGCGCCTGAGGGAACAATAAAAACCAGCCCGCGACCGCGGGCCGCGTTATTCGTCCTTGATCGCCGCGCGCACCGCGTCCACGAGTTCCGGCGTCAGTTCGATCGTCGGATGGACCTCGGCCGCGTGTTTCTGGACCTCGGCCAGAATTTCATCCTCGGTCTCGGCGCTGGTCTTCCAGTCGCATTCAACCCCTACATCGCGGCAGGTATAGGATTTTGCCATGATAACCTCCCAATCTTGCGAGTTATACGAAAACAGTTCACCACCAGTCAGAGTGGGAGTCGACTCGAAACGTGTCTTGGCGGGCCGAAATACGCTCCCGCGAGCCTTGTATCAAGGCGCCCGAATTATTACGCTGCCGCCTGACGTTCGCGCAAACCGTTTTCCCTGAACCCGCCGGCGCAATGAAACAGCAGCCCCCATGAGTCCGGAATTCTTCCTCACCTCGATCATCGTTATCCTTCTTCCCGGAACCGGTGTTCTTTACACATTGGCGTTCGGCCTGGGCCAGGGGTTGCGGGCGAGCATGTTCGCCGCCTTCGGCTGCACCCTGGGGATCGTTCCGCATATCACCGCAAGCGCCGTCGGGCTGGCGGCGTTGTTGCATACCAGCGCCGTGGCTTTCCAGTTTCTCAAATATTTCGGCGCCGCCTATCCGATGTTCATGGCGTGGAGCGTTTTGCGCGAAACCGGCGCGCTTCGGGTCTCGGCGCGCAAGACCGGGCCGGGGGCCGGGAAAATCGTGACAGACGGTTTCCTGCTGAACATCTTGAATCCGAAACTCTCGATCTTCTTCCTGGCGTTCCTGCCGCAGTTCGTTCCGGCATCGACGGGCCATCCGACCGCCGCCATGCTCGGGCTCGGCGCCATCTTCATGCTCATGACATTCGTGGTTTTTGTCGCCTACGGGGCGTTTGCGGCCGCCGCGCGTTCCCATGTCACCTCGAGGCCGCGGGTGATGGCCTGGCTGCGGCGGATATTCGCGGGCGCCTTCGCCGCTCTCGGCCTTAAACTGGCGTTGTCGGAGCGGTGACGGCCATGCGGCCGGGATAGGGTCGCCCCCAATGATAAAGGCCCCCCGGCGCGGAACCGGAGGGCCATCACCCGAATATCGCGCTCAGGCGGTCAGGAAGCGCGTACCTCGCCGAGGAAACGCTCGACTTCGCCGCGCATGCCTTCGGCCTGGCGGGCCATTTCCTGCGCCGCGCCGAGAACCTGGCCGGCGGCCGAGCCGGTCTCGCCGGCCGCCTTGTTGACGTTCTCGATATTATTGTTGACGTCCTGCGTGCCCTTGGCCGCCTGCTGGACGTTGCGGGCGATTTCCTGCGTGGAGACGCCCTGCTCCTCGACCGCGGACGAGATCGTGGTGGCGATGTCGTTGACCTCGCCGATGATCGAGCGAATCCGGTCGATCGCGCCGACGGCGCTTTTGGTCTCATCCTGAACGGCGCCGATCTGGGCCGAAATTTCCTCGGTCGCCTTGGCCGTCTGGTTGGCCAGGTTTTTCACTTCCTGGGCGACCACGGCGAAGCCCTTGCCGGCCTCGCCGGCGCGCGCGGCCTCGATGGTCGCGTTGAGCGCCAGCAGGTTGGTCTGGCCGGCGATGTCGTTGATCAGCGTTACCACCTCGCCGATCTTGGCCGCGGCCTCCGCCAGCCCCTTCACCGTCTCGTTGGTCGCCTCGGCCTCGTCCACCGCGTTTTGGGCGATCCTGGCCGACTGCATGACCTGGCGCCCGATCTCGTCAATCGACGCCGACAGTTCCTCGGCCGTGGCGGCCACCATCTGCACGTTGGCCGTCGCCTGTTCGGAAGCGGTGGCCACGTTCGCCGACTGGCGGGTCGCTTCCTCGGCCGTGGCCGACATCTGCTGCGCCGTCGCCTGCATCTCGGTGGCCGACGACGACACGCCGTCGACGACTTCCTTGACCTGCTGCTCGAAGCGGTCGGCCATTTCATTCATGGCTTGGCGTTTCTCCTCCTCGGCGCGCCGGCGGGACGCCGCCTGCTCATCCTCGAGGCGTTGTTTCTCGATGGCGTTGTCCTTGAAGATCAGTACCGCCAGCGCCATCCGGCCGATCTCGTCGCGCCGGCCCGCCGCCGGAATCTCGATTTCCATATCCCCTTCCGCGAGGCGAGTCATTGCCGCGGTCATGCCCTGAAGCGGCGCGACAACCCTGCGCGCCACGACGAGTACGGACAACAGGCCGACAGCCACACCGAAGGCGAGGAAAACGGCAAGCACGGTCAGGCGAGTGGCCGCGGCCTCGCCCAGCTCTTCCATATGCGTGGCGTTGGCCTCGACCAGGGCCCCTTGAAGCTTGTTCAGCGTATTATTGGCCGTTTCGGCCGATCGCAGCCAGGACCGGACATCAACGGGATAGCTTTGCGCGTAAATGCCGGCCGACAGCACCGATTTCCGGGCTTCCCCGAACGCGCCGATGAAACTCGCCTCGACCTGCGTGGCGGCGGTTCCGAGGGCTTGTATTTCAGAGGCCGACACGGCCTCGCGCAGGGCGCCCCAGGCCAGGTCGATCTGGCCGCGATACCCGAACAGGTTCTGCAATTCGCCCGGCGGCAGCGGCAGGTCGTCGGCGATATATCCCGCCAGGGTCGATTGTTCGCGCCCGGCATAGTCGGTCGTGACGAGGCTGAAATGCTTCAGCATCGAATAGGTCGCCGAGACGGCGCTGGCCTCGTTGGCCTCGCGCGAGGAGGCCTGGCGCAACATTTCCAATCGGCCGACGAGGCCGCTCAGCCCATCCCACCATTGGCGCGTGAACGAGAAGTCGGATTCGCCCGAGGCAATAATGTTGTCGGCCTGGCGGCGCAAACCAGCCAGTTGTTCGAAGCTTTCCGCGGTCTCCGCGATCGCCCGTTCGCGACCCTCGAACACCCGTTCCTCGGCAATGAAGTCCAGCGCCTTCTCAACCAGTCGCCCGGTCTCGGCCCGGCGGTCCCGAATGACATCCAGCCGGTCCCGGGAAACCGACCCGGGCGCGGCCAGGGCGACGCGGATCAAATCGCGCTCCCCGATCAGATGGGCGCTTGCGCGCAGGAGCATATCGGCGTCGCGATTGCTGTCCTCCACCTCTTCGGCGATTTTCAGTTGGCGCCATGCTTCGTTAGCCGACATGCCGGCGATGCCGACAAGCAGAAGGCTCAGCGTCAGCAGCACGCCATACAGCAGATTCCTTAGGGTCATGGATGTCTCCACTGGAATGTTGGAATCCGCCCGTTGACTGCCGGGCGGCGTTCGTTTTGGGTCGGTTCGATCGGGATTATT
>DAOVHN010000241.1 GCA_030671915.1 Pseudomonadota bacterium | reverse complement strand
GTTCCTGGAGACCGGCGACCCCGATTTCGCGTGGTCCCCGCCGGCCGATGAATGGGACTCGATTTCGCTGAACTACACCTCGGGCACGACGGGCGACCCGAAGGGCGTGGTCTATCACCATCGCGGGGCCTACCTGCTGGCCATCGGCAATATCCTGACCTGGAATCTTCCGCCGCACCCGGTCTATCTGTGGACCCTGCCGATGTTCCATTGCAACGGCTGGTGCTTTCCATGGACGCTGGCGGCGGTGGCCGGGACCAGCGTGTGCCTGCGCAAGGTGACGGCGGGCAATATCTTCGCCGCGATCCACGAGAACGGAGTCACGCGTTTCTGCGGTGCGCCGATCGTGCTCAACATGGTGATCAACGCCACCGGGGAAGAACGCGGCGCCCCCCTGCCCCACCGGGTGGAGGTGATGACCGCCGCCGCCCCGCCGCCGGCCGCCGTGCTGCAGCGCATGGAGGAGCAGGGCTTCCACATCACCCATGTCTACGGGCTGACCGAGGTTTACGGTCCGGCGACCGTCTGCGCCTGGCACGAGGAATGGAGCCTGCTGCCGGTCGAGGAGCAGGCGGCGCTGAAAGCCCGGCAGGGCGTTGGCTATACGGTGCTGGAGGACCTCATGGTGGCCGATCCGGATACGCTTGCGCCGGTACCGCGCGACGGCAAAACCATGGGCGAGGTGTTCCTGCGCGGCAATATCGTGATGAAGGGATACCTCAAGAACGGACAAGCGACCGACGAGGCCTTCCGGGGCGGGTGGTTCCACAGCGGCGACCTCGGTGTCATGCACCCGGACGGCTATATCGAGCTGCGCGACCGCGCCAAGGACATCATCATCTCCGGCGGCGAGAATATTTCGACCATTGAGGTGGAAGGCGTGCTGTACCGCCATCCGGCCGTGCTGGAGGCCGCCGTGGTGGCGCGGCCGGACGAAAAATGGGGCGAAACGCCCTGCGCATTCGTGACTTTGAAAGAAAACGCGAAGGCTACGCAAGAGGAAATCATCGCCTTCTGCAGGGAAAATATGGCCCATTTCAAGTGTCCGAAAACAGTCGTTTTCGGTGATTTGCCTAAGACTTCGACTGGCAAAGTACAGAAATATGTACTGCGTGATAAAACCAGAGGGTTATAGGGTGGGAATTCGTTAAGACTTATGGTTAATTTTTCGTTTGTACTACTCATCGGGTTATGCCATATTTCACTTGCGGCGCTTGTGTGCCGTGGTGCCTGCAGGCGCCATGACGCCAAGTGTAACTAATAATAATACCGCTTCCCCACAATTCGGTCCGGCCTTTTCAAGGTCGGGCCGTTTTATTTTCTTGAACAGATTACCGGAGCATTTCCCACTTACGTGGGAGAGGCGCCAGTACGGCATTTAACCCCCGCCGGCGGTCAGCATTAGCACGCCGTCCCATTGCGCGTCGCCCTGTGGCGTGTCGATGCGTTTGCGGGTCAGCGCCGGTATCGTGCGGGCCAGCACATCGCGCGGGGCGTCCGCGTCCTTCTCCGTCACCGTCAGGCTGACAATGCCCAGCGGCTGGCGCAGATCCTCGCGGGTTACGGTGGCAAGCCATAATGGAGGCGATTCGTCGCCCGACTTCAACCGAAAGCTGGAATCCCACAGCCGTAGCACCAGGCGCGTGCGGCCGCCTTCCTCAAGCAGGTTCAGCATCAGCCGGGGCGCCCGGCCTGCATGCAGTTTCGGCAATACCGGCAGCGCTTCCATGCCGCTGCCGGTGGCCAGCCAGGCGACGGCGCCGATGGCGTTCCAGGCCGCGGGCTCGCGCCAGCCGGCCCGGCCCAGCGTTTCCACCAGATAGCCGGGCGACCCCACCAGTTGCAGGGTAAAGGGTTCCTCGTACTCGCCGCCGAGATCGACGCGGTGCGATGGCAGACTTTCCCAGCCGCCCCCGATCCACTCGAGCGCGGTCATGGTGGGCGCCCTCGGCACGGGCTGATAGCGGGCCAGGTCGCGCGAATGGAAGAACGCGATATTGACGATGCCGGCGACAACCAGCACCCCGGTAACCGTCGGCAACAGCCCGCGCGACAGCCCTCCGGCGGGGCGATGGCGGACATAGGCAATGCCCAGCAGCCCGACCCAGGCAATGCCGAACCCCAGCCCCCCGGCGACGTCGGTGAACCAGTGGGCGCCGAGATAAAGCCGCGACAGGGCGATCAGCCCGACCAGCAGCGTGCAGGCCGCCGCGATGGCCGAGCGCAGGATGGGGCCGTTGCCGCGCATGGTCATGACCGCCAGGAAGCCGTAGACCACGGCGTTGACGGTGGCGTGGCCGCTGGGGAAGGAAAAGGCGCTCCAGCCTTCGTAAAGCTCGGGGATCGGGCGCGGTGTATGCAACGCGATCTTGATGGCCGCCGCCACTCCCTGCGCGATGAGGACAGCGGCCGCCAGATAGGCCGCGTCGATCCACGCACGGCGCCACAACAGCCAGGCGATGCCCGCTATCACCACCGGCACGGTAACCCGGGCGTCACCCATCTCCGTGATCGCCACCATCGCCATGTCACCCCAGGGCGTGCGCAGCGCCTGCAGCGCATTGAAGATCGAGGCGTCGGCGCGGACCAGCGCCGCGCCGGCGATAACGTCCTCCAGAATAACGAAGAATCCCCAGCCACCCAGGATCAGCAGGATCGCCAGCGGCGCCAGCGCCCTGGCCTCCCTGTGGTTCGGGTCCAGCAGCGCCACGATCTCTCGCCCGACGATGTTGTTATGCGCGCGCGCCCAGACCAGCAGCCGGCGCATCGCCACCGCCCCGGCCGGCACGCCCCAGAACAGCATGACTCGCGCCGCAAGCAGCAGCAGGTAGCCGAAAACCAGAACCAGCAGGATCAACGCGCCCAGCCGTGCCGTGACCTCGCCGGCCAATTGCAGGCTGGCGCCGATCAGCGCCCCGGGCAGCACGTAGGCCGGCGCCCAGCACAGCGCGGCGATCGCCGCCGCGACGAGGAACCGCCGCCGGCCCATTCCCGCCATGCCACCGATCGCGGGCAGGATGCCGCGCAGGGGCGGGGTCAGCCGGCCGATCAGTATGGCCTTGCCGCCATGGTCGCGGAAAAACCGCTCGGCGCGTTCGACGAGCGCCTGCCGGCGGGCCAGCGGTCCCCAGCCCAGCAGGGCGCGCCCGTAACGGCGGCCCATCCAGAACGACACGACATCGCCCGCCACCGCGCCCACCCCCGCCAGGATAAGCACCGGGCCAAGATCCAGCGCCCCGGCCGGCACCAGGATCGCCGCGCCGACGATCAGGGTCGAGCCGGGAACGAAGAACCCGATAACCGGGATCGATTCCCAGAACGCCATGACGAATACCAGCAGGTACGCGACATGGCGGTAGGCGGCGATGAACTCGGCGATGTTGTCGAACCAGGACATGGCGGGGACGCTACCACGATTCGCGTCGTGGGTGGCAAAACCTGGTGTCGGTTCAAGCGGTGGCGGGGGCGGGCTCTTCGTGCTAACGCTCTTGCCGACCGATCCGGCAACGAGGAGGCGATGAGTAACGAGACGGGGCGGGATGGCCCGCCAAAAGCGGGAATTCGTGCTATTCCCCGCGGCATATGGGCGCTGGGTTTCGTCAGCCTGCTGATGGATGTCAGCTCCGAGATGATCCACAGCCTGCTGCCGATATTCCTGGTGGCCGAGATGGGGGTCGGCGCGCTGGTGGTCGGCCTGATCGAGGGCGTCGCGGAGGCCACCGCTTCGATCACGAAAATCTTCTCCGGCGCGCTCAGCGACCGGCTGGGCAAACGCAAATTGCTGGCGCTGGCGGGCTACGGGCTGGCGGCCCTCACCAAGCCCGTATTCCCGCTGGCCACGACCGCGGGCTGGGTCTTCTTCGCGCGATTCACCGACCGGATCGGCAAGGGCATACGCGGTGCGCCGCGCGATGCGCTGGTCGGCGACCTGACACCGGCGGCGCTACGTGGCGCGGCCTACGGCCTGCGCCAGACCCTGGACACCATTGGCGCCCTCGCCGGGCCGTTGCTCGCCATCCTCCTGATGATCGCGTTTGCGGGCGATATGCGGGCCGTCTTCTGGGTTGCCGCGATTCCGGCGTTCGGCGCGGTGCTGGTGCTGGTGCTGGCCGTGCGCGATCCGCCACCAAGACCCAACCAGGTGGTCCGGCGCAATCCGCTTCGCATGGAAGCCATGCGCGACCTGGGCCGCGCCTACTGGATTGTGGTGCTGGTCGCCGGTTTCCTGATGCTGCCGCGCTTCAGCGAGGCCTTCCTGCTGCTGCGCGGCGGCGGTGCGGCCCTGACCGCGGCCTTCGTGCCGCTGGTGCTGGTGGCGATGAACGCCGCCTATTCGCTGACCGCCTACCCGGCCGGGCGGCTGTCCGACAGGGTCGGCCGCCGCGGCCTGCTGGCGGGCGGCTACCTTGTGCTGGTGCTGGCCGATGTCGTGCTGGCGCTGGCCGGGGATGCCGCAACGGTGCTCGCGGGCGCCGTGCTGTGGGGCGTCCATATGGGCATGACCCAGGGCATCCTGGCCGCGCTGGTGGCGGACACCGCGCCGTCCCACCTGCGCGGCACGGCCTTCGGCGTCTTCCACATGGTGGGCGGCTTGTGCCTGCTGCTGGCCAGCGTCATCGCCGGCGCCCTGTGGCAGGCCATCGGGCCCGAGGCGACCTTCGGCATCGGCGCCGCCGCCGCCACCCTCTGCATCCCGGCAATCCTGCTGCTGCCACGCAGATCGTAAAGCGGGAGTTCCGGGGACAGCGGGAGTTCCGGGGACAGAATCCAGGGGTTCACTCCAATACTTAATTGTCCAAACTACGCTATAAATACAGATAGATAGGACTTGTCGATCCGGAACGGCAGAGGGGGAGATAATTACT
>DAOVHN010000140.1 GCA_030671915.1 Pseudomonadota bacterium | reverse complement strand
GCTGGCCGGTCTGCTTGCGGGCGTGCTGGCCGCGTTGATCGCCTGGCGCCCGGCCCGCCTCAGGGATGCGTTGCGCCGGCGTGTGGATGCACTGGCCTCCGGCATTCCCGACCCGGGACGACCCATTGCGAGCGACGGGTTGAACCGGGCATTCGACCGAATGGTCCGCATATGGCGTGAGAAAGCGGGCCGGCTCGCGGCCGAGGCGTCCGAGCAACCGCGTGTCATCGATATCCTGCCCGACCCGGTTCTGCTCATTGCGGCGGATCGCCGCGTCACCCGCGCGAATCAGTCCGCCCGCGAACTGGCGGGGATCGCCCTGGACGGGCATGACCTTGCCAGCGTGGTGCGCAACCCGGTACTCCTGGCTGCGGTGGACGCCGTACTTGCCGGGGCAGCCGGACAATCCATCGAAATTTCCTTCCCCGTACCCGTAGAGCGGCATTTCGCGGTCCGGGTCGAGCCGCTGGGCGAGGATTCGCCGGATGCCGCAGTCGCCGTATTTCACGATCTCACCGCCCTGGAACAGACCGAACGGATGCGGGCCGACTTCGTCGCCAATGTCAGTCACGAACTCAAAACACCCTTGGCCAGCCTGCTCGGCTATATCGAAACCCTGCAAGGGCCGGCACGTGAAGATGCCGAGGCGCGGGTCCGGTTTCTCGCCATCATGGACGAACAGGCCCGCCGCATGGCGCGGCTGGTCGAGGATTTGCTCTCGTTGTCGCGCATCGAGATGGAGGAACATTCCCGTCCCACGGACAGCGTATCGGTCGGCGGATTGCTGGACGAAGCAGCGGGTCTTCTGGAGCAGCAAGCGGCGAAGCGCAATGTGAAAGTTACCCTTGACCTGGCCGAGGGCCTGGCGCCGTTGGCCGGCGACCGCGACCAGTTGGCCGAGGTTTTCGAGAACCTGATCGGCAATGCGATCCGCTATGGCCGCGAGGGTGGCGAGGTCCGCGTGACCGCCCGGCCGGAACCGGCGGGCCATATCACCGTCTCGGTCGAGGATGAAGGCGAGGGCATTCCGGCCGAGGATATCCCGCGCCTGACCGAGCGCTTCTATCGCGTCGACGCCGCGCGCAGCCGCGAACGCGGCGGCACCGGACTGGGCCTGGCGATTGTAAAACATGTAGTCAGCCGCCATCGCGGACACCTGGCGATTGAGAGCGAGCTGGGCCGGGGCAGCCGGTTTTCGGTCGTCCTGCCGGCGGAACCGGCGATGGAGTCCACCACCTGAAAGATGTAGTTCGCAGTTATTCGGCAGGTAGTTGTCATACAGTTGTCATGGAACTGTTGTAGAGGGTTCATGGAGGGACCGTAGAGTTTCCCGCGAAGGTTCCCCTGCTCGGGGGATCCACCGGAAAACAGAACCCAATGAGGAATTCCATGATGTTAACTAGGATGTTCGCGGTTGCCGGCCTGGCCCTGGTTATTGGCGCCGGCGCGGCGGAAGCCCGCGACCAGATCCGGATTGTCGGATCGTCAACGGTATTTCCTTTTTCGACCGCGGTCGCCGAGCGTTTCGGCAAGACCACCGATTTCAAAACGCCGGTCGTCGAGGCGACCGGTTCGGGCGGCGGCCTGAAGCTGTTTTGCGCGGGGGTCGGCGTCGGCCACCCCGACATCACCAACTCGTCCCGCCGGATCAAAGCCTCCGAGGTCAAGATGTGCGCCGATAATGGCGTTGCAGAGGTCGTCGAGGTCAAGATCGGCTATGACGGCATCGTGGTCGCCAATTCCAAGAAGGCGGCCCAGTACGCGCTAACGCTCAAGGATCTGTTCCTGGCGCTGGCCAAGGATGTGCCCGATGGCGCGGGCAAGCTGACCCCGAACCCCTACAAGACCTGGAAAGACGTTAATCCGGACCTCCCGGCGACGAAGATCGAGGTGCTTGGCCCGCCGCCGACCTCCGGCACGCGCGACGCCTTCGTCGAGCTGGCGCTTGAGGGCGGCTGCAAGAGCTTCGACTGGATCGAGGCGCTGAAGAAGAGCGACAAGAACCGGTACAAGGCGATCTGCCACACCATTCGCGAGGATGGCGCCTATGTCGAGGCCGGCGAGAACGACAACCTGATCGTCCAGAAGCTGGAGGCCAATCCGGACGCGCTGGGCGTCTTCGGTTTCTCCTTCCTCGATCAGAACTCCGACAAGGTGCAGGGCAGCAAGATCGACGGCGTCGAGCCCGAGTTCGAACTGATCGCCGAGGGCGAGTACCCGATATCCCGGCCGCTCTTCTTCTATGTGAAGAAGGCCCATGTCGGGGTGGTGCCGGGCATCGCCGAGTTCCTGGCCGAGTTCACCAGCGACAAGGCCTGGGGCGAGGAAGGCTATCTTGGCGACAAGGGGCTGATCCCCATGCTGGAAGATGAGCGCGCGGAGTGGACGGAAAAGGCCGCCGGCCTGGTTCCGCTCTCCATGTAACACTGGAAGCGGAATGCTGCTGCTTGTTCTGACAATCGTTCTTCTGGCATTGACCGCGGCCGGCTTTCGTATCGGCCGCGGCCGCGCGCTGGCCCTTGTCGGCGGCCGGCCGAAAGACCTTTCCGCCCTGCCCCGCTATTACGGCTGGTATGTCGCGCTATGGGGCTTCCTGCCGACGATCGCGGTGGTCGCCCTCTGGCTGGCGCTGCAGCCCACCATGATCGAGACCCTGGTCATCGGCGGGCTGCCGGACGAATTGCGGTCGCTGCCCGACTCGCAAACCGGGCTGATCTACAACGATATTCGTAACGCCATCGCGGTCGGCAGATTGCCGGACGATCCAAGGCTGGCCGATGCCGCCGCGCACTACGCTTCCCTTATCGGCCGCGCGCCGCTGGTGCTTTCCGCGCTCTCGGTCGCCATATTGCTGGCCGGGGCCGGTATCGGGCTCCGCCTGGTCACGCCGCAATTGCGGGCGCGGAGCAGGGTGGAAAAGATCGTGCGCGGCCTGCTGCTCGTCAGCTCGACGATTGCCGTCATCACCACCATCGGCATCGTGCTTTCGCTTTTATTCGAGGCCTTGCGTTTCTTCCAGCTGGTGCCGATTACAGAATTCCTGTTCGGCCCTAAATGGAGTCCGCAAACGGCGATCCGGTCCGACCAGGTTGGGTCATCCGGTGCGTTCGGCGCGGGGCCAGTCTTCGCGGGCACCATGCTGATCAGTGTCATCGCCATGGCGGTGGCTGCGCCGGTCGGCCTGTTGTCGGCAATCTATATGGCGGAATATGCGGCGCCGAGAGTCCGCGCGGTGCTGAAACCGCTGCTGGAAATCCTGGCCGGCATCCCGACCGTCGTCTACGGCTTCTTCGCCGCCCTGACCGTCGCCCCCCTTGTGCGCGAGACCGGCGGCCTGCTGGGGCTGGACGTGGCTTCGGAAAGCGCACTGGCGGCGGGTGCGGTGATGGGGGTCATGATTATCCCCTTCGTATCGTCGCTGTCCGACGACGCCATCGCGGCGGTACCCAACAGCCTGCGCGAGGGCTCTTACGGCCTGGGGGCGACGCAATCGGAAACCATCCGTAGCGTCATTCTGCCCGCCGCCCTGCCGGGAATTGTCGGCGGGCTGCTGCTGGGCGTGTCGCGCGCTATCGGCGAGACCATGATCGTGGTCATGGCCGCCGGCCTTGCCGCCAACCTGACCGCCAATCCTTTCGAGGCCGTAACGACCGTGACGGTACAAATCGTCACCCTGCTGACCGGCGACCAGGAATTCGACAGCGCCAAGACCCTGGCGGCCTTCGCGCTGGGCCTGATGCTGTTCCTGGTGACGCTGACGCTGAACATCGTCGCGCTCTATGTGGTTCGGAGGTATCGCGAGGAATATGACTGACACCCCGGTATCCCCCTCCCGCTCGGACACGGCCCAGGCGGTCAAGGCCGGCCTGCGCCGGCGCTATGCCGCGGAACGCCGCTTCAAGGCTTACGGCATCGCCGCGATCGGCGTGGCGCTGCTTATGCTGGGAATCCTGTTCGGCACCATCATCGCCAACGGCTGGTCCGCCTTCCGCCAGACCTATGTCCAGATCGACGTGCTGGTCGACGCGGCGGAAATCGACCCCGACGGCAATCGCGACCCGAAGATTCTGTCACGTGGCGATTACGAAAAGCTGATCAAGCTGTCGCTGCGTGAAATTTTCCCCGACGTAAAAAAGCGCAAGGAAAAGCGGGAGCTTTACGATCTGGTCAGCAGCGGTGCGGCATTCGACCTGCGCGACGATGTGATGGCCGATCCCTCGCTCGTCGGACAGACGGTTTCCCTCTGGGTCCCCGCATCCGACGATATCGACATGTTTATGAAGGGTTATATCAGCGCCGAGGTGGCGGAGGACGAACGCCGTGTCTCCGACAAGCAGATCGCCCGTATAGAGAGCTTGCGCGAGCAAGGCCGGATATCGACCGGCTTCAATCTGCGTTTCTTTACCGGCGGCGACAGCCGCGAACCGGAGCTGGCGGGTATCGCCGGCGCGGCGCTGGGCACGCTCTGGACGATGCTTGTGGTGCTGGCACTGGCCTTCCCGCTGGGCGTGATGTCGGCGGTTTATCTTGAGGAATTCGCGCCGAAGAACCGCTGGACCGACATTATCGAGGTCAATATCAACAATCTGGCGGCCGTGCCCTCCATCGTCTTCGGCCTGCTGGGCCTTGCCGTGTTTCTCAATTTTTTCGGCATGCCGCGCTCTGCCCCGCTGGTCGGCGGTCTGGTACTGGCGCTGATGACCTTGCCGACGATCATCATCGCCGGGCGCGCCGCGCTGAAGGCGGTGCCGCCCTCGATCCGCGAGGGCGCGCTGGGGCTGGGCGCCAGCCGTATGCAGATGGTGGTCGGCAATGTGCTGCCGCTGGCCATGCCCGGCATGCTGACCGGCGCCATCATCGGCATGGCGCGTGCGCTGGGCGAGACCGCGCCGCTGTTGATGATCGGCATGGTCGCCTTCATCGTCGATCTGCCGAAAAATCCGCTGGATGCCGCCACCGTGCTGCCGGTGCAGATCTTTCTGTGGGCCGACAGCCCCGAACGCGCCTTCGTCGAACGCACATCCGCGGCGACGATCGTGCTTCTCGTTTTCCTGATTCTCATGAATCTCGGCGCGGTGCTGCTGCGCAAGAAATTCGAGCGCCGCTGGTAGGAGTATCGGTACAATGCCAAATCAGACTTCATCGCTCAGTTACGCCCATCAGACGGTCGAGGAAGCGCCGTCCAAGGTCAGTACCAGGGGCGTCAACGTCTTCTACGGCGCCAAGCAGGCCTTGTTCGACGTCGACCTCGACGTGCCGGTCAATCATGTGACCGCGCTGATCGGACCCTCGGGCTGCGGCAAGTCGACCTTCCTGCGCTGCATCAATCGCATGAACGACGTGGTCGAGATCTGCCGCGTCGAGGGCGATATTCGACTCGACGACGGCGATATCTACGATCTGGACGTCGTCGAGCTTCGTGCGCGGGTCGGCATGGTGTTCCAGAAGCCCAACCCCTTCCCGAAATCGATCTTCGACAATGTCGCCTATGGCCCGCGCATCCATGGACTGGCGTCCAACCGCGACGAGCTGGAGGAAATCGTCTTCACCAGCCTGGAAAAGGCCGGCCTGATAAAAGAGGTACGCGACCGCATGGGCGAGCCCGGCACCGGGCTTTCCGGCGGCCAGCAGCAGCGCCTCTGCATCGCCCGCGCCATTGCGGTGAACCCGGAGGTCATCCTGATGGACGAACCCTGCTCGGCACTCGACCCGATCGCCACGGCGCGCATCGAGGAATTGATCGACGAGCTGCGTCAGATCTATACCATTGTGATCGTCACCCACTCCATGCAGCAGGCCGCGCGGGTTTCGCAACGCACCGCCTTCCTGCACCTGGGAGAACTGGTCGAGGTCGGCGACACCGAGGACATTTTCACGAACCCGCGCGATGAACGCACGCAGGGCTATATTACCGGCCGTTTTGGCTAAGGAGCGCCTAATGCCTGAAAGTAAACATATCGTCCGCGCCTACGATGAAGAGCTGCAGGCGCTCAACGAGCTGATCGGCCGCATGGGCGGCCTGGCCGAGACGCAGATCGACAACGCCATCCGCGCCGTCTTCGAACATGATACCGAACTCGCCAAGGAAGTCGCCCGAAGCGATACGAAGGTCGACGAGCTGGAGGCCGAAATCAACACCCTGGCCCTGAAGCTGCTGGCGCTGCGCCAGCCCATGGCCATCGACCTTCGCTATATCCTGTCGGCGTTGCGCATCGCCTCCGACCTGGAACGCATCGCCGACCATGCGGAAAATATGTGCCGGCGCGGCGCCGCGCTGGACGTGGCGCCCAAGGCTTCCGCCGTCGCCGGCATCCAGCGTCTCGGCAAGCTGGTGCTGGCGATGCTGAAGGATGTGCTGGATGCCTCGCTGGCCGGCGATACCGACAAGGCGGTGGAGGTCTGGCTGCGTGACGAGGAAGTCGACGACCTCTATAGCAGCCTGTTCCGCGAGTACCTGACCTACATGATGGAAAACCCGCGCAATATCGGCTCCTACACGACGCTGTTGTTCGTCGCCAAGAATGTCGAGCGTATCGGCGACCATGTCACCAACATCGCCGAAACGATCTATTTCCGGGTCAAGGCGAAGCCGTTGAAGGACTCCCTGCCGGACCTGGACGAGACCACCAGCGAATCGGACTAATGACGGCACGTATCCTCATCGTCGAGGACGAGGCGGCGCTTTCCACGCT
>DAOVHN010000654.1 GCA_030671915.1 Pseudomonadota bacterium | reverse complement strand
CATGCCGCACGATCCTGCCTCGATTTGCCGGGTCTGAATGGATCGTACAGTCGTTACATCGCTGAGTTTGCTGGAGTATTTCGATAACGGCTCGTAGCCGGTTGCGCCGTCGGGGAAATAGCGGGTGCTGTCGCCTTCCAAGTCCATGTCGATGCCGGTCAGCAGATAAAGATCGGCGGGATCGGCGAAGTTCTCGATCCAGGGATCGCGGTGGATGGCTGCGCCAATGATCGGCACGGCCTCCGCGCGCGATATCGAGCGGCACGAACCGCGCGGGTCATGGGACCGCCCTACCCCGCCTTCCGTTTCCTCTCATGGAAGATAAAACCCAGCATGTTCATCAATAGCTGGGCGGCCAGCATGGTGGTTATGCCGCTGTGGTCGTAGTCGGGGGCGACCTCGACCAGGTCGATGCCGACGAATTCGCCTTGTTTCGACAGCCCCTGCATGATTTCCAGCACCTCGTAATAGAGGAAGCCGCCATGGCTGGGGGTGCCGGTGCCCGGCGCGATGGAGGGGTCGAAGCCGTCGATGTCGATGGTGCAGTAATAGCGCACGCCTGAGGGCACGCGCGCCAGCACGCCCTGGGTCCCCAAACGCCGCACGTCGCGTACCGACAGGATGTCGGCGCCGGCGGCGCGCGCGTCGTCGTAGTCGGCGCGGTTGGAGGACGAGACGTTGCGGATACCCATCTGGGTCATGCCGGTGACGTGGCTCATTTCCGAGGCCCGGCGCAGCGGGTTGCCGTGGCCGTAACGCACCCCGTGGCGTTCGTCGACGAAATCCAGATGGGCGTCGATATGGACGATATGCACCGGTTCCTGGTCGTCGAAGGCCTTGATAATCGGGGCATGCACCGAATGGTCGCCACCCAGCACCACGGGGAAGGCGCCGGCCGCCAGCATCTTGCGCACGCCATATTCGATGTTGGCGTGGCTTTGCACGGTATCGGTATGGATGATGTCGGCATCGCCGATATCGGCGATGGTCACTTCGCCGGCAGGCAGATAGACGATATCGTCCTCGAAATCGTAGGCCCCGGCATGGCCGAAGGAAAACAGCGTCGAGGCCTCGCGAATGCCCCGGGGGCCGAAGCGCGCGCCGGCGCGATACTGCGTGCCGCAATCGAACGGCGCGCCCATCACCGCGATATCGGCGTCGATGGCGTCCCAGTCCGTCACCGGCGGCGCCTTGGCGAAGGTTGAATGCCCCACGAAAGGCAGGTTCAACCGCCCGCCCTTGTAACCGTGACCCGCCATTGCCTGTCTCCCTGTCGGCGTTTCGAGCGCCCAGCCTAAACTGGATTGGCGGAAGTGAAAAGGCCGTGAATTAGCACCCCTACCGCATTTCTATGTTGACGCAACCCGGCGCCGGCTCTCGCCGGCAAACCTTATGTTTTCCACCCCCTCCCACCCCTCCCCCGCGAGCGGGAGAGGGCTTTTTCTTGTGCGGCGAACGGCCCCCTCTCCCGCTCGCGGGGGAGGGTTGGGGAGGGGGTGGAAAAAAGAGACTCTGCCGGCGACAGCCGGCCCCGATCAATCTTGAACGCCCTACCGCGCGCAGGCGGCCAGCAGGCCGAGATCCCTCATGCGGGCCTGGGCCATGTTGGCGCGGCGTTTGATGTAGGGGGTGGGGTTGGCGGCCGACCAGCGGCGCGGGTTGGGCAGGATGGCGGCCAGCAGCGCGGCCTCGCGACGCGTCAGCCTGCCCGCGGACTTGCCGAAATAATGGCGCGAGGCGGCCTCGACACCGTAGATGCCGGGCCCCCATTCGATGACGTTGAGATAGACCTCCATGATCCGCCGTTTCCCCCAGGCCCATTCGATCATGTAGGTGAAGGGCACCTCCAGCCCCTTGCGGACAAAGGTGCGCCCGGGCCAGAGGAAGACGTTCTTGGATGTCTGCTGGCTGATCGTGCTGCCGCCACGTAAGGCCCCCTCGCCGCGCACCTGGT
>DAOVHN010000226.1 GCA_030671915.1 Pseudomonadota bacterium | reverse complement strand
GCGGCAGCCAGGCCAGCCTGGACGCGCTCCAGAGTCTGTTCGCGCTCGAACTCCGCCAGCGCGCCGAAGATGCCGAAGACGAGCTTGCCGTGAGGGGAGGTCGTGTCGATCGGTGCGCGCGACGCCGCGGATGCGGAACTCGCGCAGCGCCCGGTCCATGCGCTGAATCGTCTCTTCCGCCGTCGGTGCCCAGGCGGTGACTTTCTCCAGCAGGGAATCGTAGAACGGCGTGATCAACGCGCCCGAATAGGCGGTGCCGCCATCCAGCCTGATGCCAAACCCGGTGGCGCCGCGATAGGCGGTGATGCGGCCGTAGTCGGGGATGAAGCGGTTGGTCGGATCCTCGGTGGTCAGCCGGCATTGCAGCGCATGGCCGTTCATCGCGATTTGGTGCTGCGGCGGCACGCCGGAATCCTCGGCGCCGATGCGCGCGCCCTGGGCGATGCGGATCTGCGCCTTGACGATGTCGATGCCGGTGATCTCTTCCGTCACCGTATGCTCGACCTGGATGCGCGGATTGACCTCGATGAAATAGAAATCGCCGCTGTCGGAATCCATCAGGAACTCGACCGTGCCGGCATTGCGGTAATCCGCCGCGTGGGCCAGCCGCACCGCGGCGTCGCAGATTTCGGCCCGGCGGCCTTCGTCCAGATAGGGCGCCGGCGCGCGCTCGACGACCTTCTGGTTCCGCCGCTGCATGGAACAGTCGCGCTCGAACAGATGGACCACATTGCCGTGATGGTCGGCGACGATCTGGACCTCGACATGGCGGGCGCGCCGGACCAGCTTTTCCAGGAACACCTCGTCGCGGCCGAAGGCGGCCCTGGCCTCGCGTCGGCCGGACCGCACCTGCTCGGCCAGTTGCGATTCATCCTCGATGACGCGCATGCCGCGCCCGCCGCCGCCCCAGCTCGCCTTCAGCATCAACGGATAGCCGACCTGCTCCGCCAGCGGCTTGATCCGGTCGATATCCGCGGGCAGGGCACCGGTTGCGGGCATCACCGGGATGCCGGCCTTCTCGGCCAGTTCCCGGGCCGCCACCTTGCTGCCCAGCTGCTCCATCACTTCGGGCGGCGGGCCGACGAAGACGATCCCGGCATCGGCGCAGGCGCGCGCGAAATCGGGGTTTTCCGACAGGAAGCCGTAACCGGGATGGATGGCGTCCACATGGGCGTCATGGGCAACACGCAGGATATCCTCGATATCCAGATAGGCCTGGACCGGCTCCTTGCCCTGGCCGATCAGATAGCCTTCGTCCGCCTTGAAACGGTGCAGCGCGAAGCGGTCCTCATGGGAATAGACGGCGACGGTGCGCAAGCCCAGCTCGCTGGCCGCGCGGAACACCCGGATCGCGATCTCGCCGCGGTTCGCGACCAGCAGCTTGCGGAAAGATTTTCCCTTCGTCGCGCGCTTCGCCATACACCAGTCTCCTCAAGGGCCACTGGCGCAGCTTATAGCGGTTCTTCCGGGTTTGCGAAACCGTCATGCCGGGTGGGATAACGCCCACCCGGCGATGCGTAACATCAGTTCATATTTGGCGCCATCATCGCGCCGGGCCCGCCGATCGGGACGGCGAACTCAACGCTGCCCGCCTTTTCGAAGGTCAGCGTCAGCACCAGCGTCTCGCCCTCGACCAGCTTCTCGGTAACGCCCATCAGCATGACATGCAGGCCCATCGGCTTCAGCGCGACCTCGCCCCCGGCCGGGATGGTCAGCCCGCCCATCAGCATGCGCATCTTCATGACGCCGTCTTCCATCGTGGTCTCGTGGATTTCGGTCTTCTTGGCGTTCGCGGTGGATGCCGCAACCAGCTTGTCGTCCGCGCCGCCGGTATTGGCGATCGTCATGAAGGCGGCGCCGGATTTGCCATGGCCCGCGCTGGCCCGCGCCCAGGGATGCATGATGCGCAAATCGCCGACGCTAACCGGGTCTTCGGCGAATGCCGGAGCCTGGACTGAAATGGCGGCCAGGGCCATCGCGGCAAGGGCAGATGAAAGAATGAAACGCATATCTGATACTCCTTCTATCCAAATAACTGTTTTATTTGTTCATGAATTCGCGAATTTCGGCGGCGATTTCTTCCACCGTATCGGTCGGCGAAAAGACGTGGGCGTAAACCCCTTGCGCGTCCATCAGGTAGAGATAGGCGCTGTGGTCCATGGCGTATTCCGTCTCGCTGATCTCCGCCCCTTCCTCCACCGGCGCCTTGACGTAATAGGCGCGATGGCTTTGGGCGGCGGCCGCGACCTGTTCCAGGCTGCCGGAAAGCCCGATGATCTTGGGGTGGAAGGCGGCGACATAGTCCGCCATGACTTCCGGCGTGTCGCGCTGGGGGTCGACCGTGATGAACAGGGGCTGCACCTTCGCCGCATCCTCGCCCAACTCGTCCATGACCAGGCTGACCACGCCCAGCGTCGTCGGGCAGACATCCGGGCAATAGGTGTATCCGAAGAAGATCAGCGGCCAGGAGCCGCGGAAATCTTCGTCCGTGACGGCGTTACCGTGATGGTCGATCAGCGAAAACTCCCCGGTCACGATGTCGCGGGCGACCTGCTGCGCGGTGAGCGCCTGTTCCTCGGCGGTGAGCGCCTGTTCCTCGGCGGTGGGCGGCGCGTTGGCGTCGTCCATCATCCGGATCGTAAATTGCGCGCCCACTACCGCAACGGCCGTCGCGACCAGAAGCCACATTATCAATCGGATCTTACGCAAGAAATCACCTCATAAATTATCGCCGGAAGGCGGCCCTGAAAAACAAACCTTCCAGCACAGGAAGGTTATAGCCGGACAAGCGGCCCCGAACCCGGGAATTTTTGTCGCATGGTCAGCTAGCCCATTATAGCGGGGTTTCAACAAACACAGTTTGATTGATGTTAAACAGCACCGCTTTGCCGCACCGCATCCGGCGTCGCGACGGAACCGGCTAATACATCAAGTTGAAATTCCGTCAGATTTACTCCACTAGAGGCGGTTAGTTACCCGCAATGCTGAATAACGCAACAACGCATGTCTTGTATCCTGGCTGTGCCTGTCCTGATGGGCAACGATATCGGGGTGGGGCGCGGCCAGGATGTGCTAGTATCCTCTTGCCAGCGGCAACCGTGACGGCTCGGCACATTCGGGTCGGGCGAGGTAGCTGCTCCGCGGGCGCCGCCACGCCCGATACGGATCGACGCGACGAAACAGGCTGATATTTGGGGGAACTTGCGAATGGAAGAGGTAAAGATCGACCGTGCGGCCATGGAGCGCCTGGCTAAGGCTTTGGTTTTCATCTGCGGAGCGGATCATCCGACCACGATTGCCCTCAAGGCGGCCGCCGAGAGTGGCTCCGAACAAGACATCGCGAAAGCCCGCAAGCTGTTTCTTGGATTGAAGCCGGGAGACCGCCGAGCCGCATTGACCATGCTCGCCGATTGATCGGCGCCGCGCCGGGGCGCCTTCTCTCGCGACCGCTTCCATACGGACTTTCCTGCAAAAATGGACCACTCAATAAATGCAGGTCAACTCGGCAATAGCGCGGCATAAGCTGTGCCGATCAAATAGTCGACGTTCTCACCGTCCCCATAAAGCGGCAGTAAAACAGTTTCGTATTCAATATACTTTTTTTCCCTCCAACCAAGAGTTTGATGCCGAATATACGTCACTCCCATACAACATTCATCATATTGCTTCCAAACATTGGAGTATTTGTCACGATCTGGAAACAACTCGCTCAGAAGACGACCAGTGCATTCACCTTCGATATCGACGATTCCAGTGCCCACCAGTCGAAAGCGGTAATCGCTTTTCTCACCATCTAATCGCTCGACGATAAAAATATATGGAAGTATGCGCTTTATTTTACTTGGTTCGATGGCGGAACGGACGGGATACTTGCCTGCATCGCATTTCGAAACCCAGTATTCCAGCAGCTCCTTCGCGGGGTCGGAAAGGGTTGCGGGCCAGCTACCAAGGTCAGTGGGCCGTATAGGCACTAGTTTAGATATAGGCTTCGCCACAACTGGCTCCCTGCTAAGCCATATGCGCCTTTATAATACTAATGGCTGGCGGCGGTCCAGCAAGCTTCCGTCTGATTCATACCACCCGACCCTGGTTCGGCTTGGCGGCGAGTCCGGACGCATGTTATGGTTTTTCCGGGCCCACCAGCGGGTGTCTCCCTGTTCGGGGGGCGGAGCCACCGGGAGGCTGCCATGGCCGACAACACCGACAACACCGGCGGCGCCGGCGATTTCCTCGCCGCGCGCGGGCTTCTGTTCAGATATCGCGACGATCTCGACGCGGCCCGCCGGGCGTTCGTCTGGCCGCGGCCGTCGCGTTTCAACTGGGCGCTGGATTATTTCGACCCGATGGCCGCCGGCAACGACCGGCCCGCCCTGTGGATTGTCGATGACGACGGGGGTGAATTCAAGGCTTCCTTCGCCGAAATGCGCGTACGCTCGAACCGCGCCGCCAATTTCCTGCGCGGGCACGGCGTGGGGCGCGGCGACCGTATACTGCTGATGCTGGGTAACGTGCCGCCCCTGTGGGAGATCATGCTGGGCGCAATCAAGCTGGGCGCCGTCATCGTCCCCTCGACGGCGCTGCTCACCCGCAAGGACCTGGTCGACCGCATCGAACGCGGGACCGTCGCCCATGTCGTAACGGCTACGGCCGAGACCGGGAAGTTCGACGGCCTGCCCGGCGACTATAAGCGCATCGTCGTCGGCGGCGAGGTTCCCGGCTGGGCGAATTACAGCGGCGTGGACAATATCCCGGCGGAATTCTCGCCCGACGGCGAAACCGGGGCCGACGATCCCTTGATGGTCTATTTCACGTCCGGCACCACCGCGAAGCCCAAGCTCGTGCTGCAAACCCACGCGTCCTATCCCATCGGGCATCTGTCCACCATGTACTGGCTGGGGCTGCGCGAGGGCGATATCCATCTGAACATAAGCTCGCCGGGCTGGGCCAAGCATTCCTGGAGCTGTTTCTTTGCGCCCTGGAACGCCGGCGCCACCGTCTTCGTTCATGCCTTTTCGCGTTTCGACGCGAAGGCGACGCTGGACGTAATCGCGAGCAAGGGCGTGACCTCGCTGTGCGCGCCGCCGACCGTCTGGCGGCTGTTCGTGCAGCAGGATCTGGCGGCCTG
>DAOVHN010000163.1 GCA_030671915.1 Pseudomonadota bacterium | reverse complement strand
TGAAACTGGTGTCCATCACGGATTTAAAGACTGCGATGCCGGCGTTGTTCACTAGCGTATCGATGCGGCCAAATCTGGCGACAGCCTTTTCGACCGCCGCGGCGACCTGATCCGGATCCGATACGTCACAGTGTATGGAAACCGTGTTGTCGGGATCGTTCAGCCCCCGGCGTGCCCGATCCTGCGCCTCGCCATCGATATCCAGCATAACGACCTGCCAGTGTTCGGAGAGAAACTTTTTCGTGGTGGCCAGTCCGATCCCACGCGCAGCTCCGGTAACGACAGCAACTTTATTCATTCAATCTATCCCCTGGTCAGCGGAACTCGAGGGACAGTATCAGTAGTGTCCGGGGAAATTCGATTGATTTTTCGATAGTGAGTTGAAGAAGAATATTAAATTGCCGGTTTTGGGCGTCACCGACTTGAACGGCAAGGTGTCATGAAGCGCCACAGGCCACACATCATCGATGTGTGGCCCGATCCCGTGGCCATCCTTCGTCCTTCGTCGGGCTCAGGATGAGGCCGCGGCCCGGCGTCGAATGGTGAAAACGCCGATCGCCCCTGCCGGGCCGGATCAGGTCGGATCTCAGTTTATCTTGATGTCCACGATCCAGAGGCAGTTGAAGGCGACTATTCCAGCGCCGAATTGACTGAGGTCCACGGCGCCGGACACGCGCGTCGAGCCCTTATCCTTGAACTGTCCCGTGGCGGCTAAGATGTTGTTCTGTTCCGGCAGCGATCCGGTGACGTGCGTAAAGCCGTCGCCGTCGCCAATGCCGGGAAGGAAAGCGCGCACACTGGTCAAGCCATTGGAAACGAACGCGCCGCCAGGAAGAATAAAGAAGGAAAAGGCTTCCACCTCGATAGCGTCGAAGATGTTCCCTTCCGGGCCAACGGGCACGGGGGCCAGACAATCGACCCCGGTGCCGACGACCACGCCGCTCGACGGATCCACGAGATCTATCTCGAAGCAGCCGAATCCCTCAAGATCCGCTGGGTTGAAATTGCCGTCTTCGGCGAGCACGACGATCTCTGCAACCGTTGCCTCGGACAACAGGTCCCATGACGTGCCGGTAGCAGTTCCGAGGAACTGAAGCGCAAGCCTCTCCGACTCGTCAGCAGCCGCCGAAGATGCAAATGAAATAACGGTGAAAAGAGCTATCAGAGAAGCTCTCGATATTTTCGATTTCATTTTCCTGTCCTTTTCGTCGTTTTCAGCGAAATGTCCCCACCCAAAAAACGCCCCTGAAAATTCGCCCAGGTACGACGGGAACAGTTCTGTTTTTCCGGAGCTTCAGGGGGCGCCGGCCGTGAACCGGACCGCACATCCATGCAGACCTGGCCATATGCCGTCATGCGCTCTCCCTCCCCTGAGTATTCGCGTTTTTAGTAAAACGCTTACCAATCGTGCGGGACGCAATGAATTTCTACAATTCACGTAAGATCACGAACGTGTTATACACTCGCAGCACGTGAATAATATCCGATATCCGTAAGCGGCCTTGGCGGAGCTTCGCAGCTTGCTCCGCGGGCCGCCCTTTCTTCCACGTCATATCCGCTCCTCACGATCCTTCATATTTAAGTTTAATACGTAGCGTATTTACTGCAATATGAGTTGTCCGGCCATGTTGCGATAATCTATTCTCAACTCACCTTAACTGTGCGGCCGTGAGTCCTGAAAATATTTATCGTTACGTAACGTGGCAGTCGCTTCGTTACGTAACGGTCCGTGCAGCACCGCGACATAACCAAGCCAGATATGGCGCTAAGCAACGCAGAAAGACGAAAGCGATTCAGACAGTTTGAGACGGTGAAGCACCAGATCCTCGACGCGGATCGCCGCATCCTCGCCCGGTATCGCTCGAGCGAAGTCAGCGGACGCCTCGATGACATTCCCGGCGTCGGCCCTCTGACTGCCACTGCGTTGGTTGCCTCTGTCCCCGATCCCCATGCCTTCAAATCAGGCCGCGATCTGACGGCCTGGATTGGCGCCATGGCGCCTGCCGCCGTGGCGCCAGCGGACAATATCTAGGTTTCACGACTGCGATTCGGCGAATGCGTACGATTTTGGGCAACGGGCGAGGCGCCATGGCGCCTGCGTACGGTTTCCGCATTCCATGAGGTACGTCCACTGGATGCGAGCAATCCGGATACCGCGGTATTTGCGGGCGGCCCTGAATTTCGATCAAGGCTCCCTTGTATGCATGCGACCCAGGCCCGGCATCCCAGCGCCGCGGCGCCAGCTACGCCCCGCACTATACGGAGCCGCTCTCCTATTCCATCGCCCAGATCGGTCAAGCTGGTGCTGCCAGGCTACAGGGCGAAATATCCGTTCCAAGCCCAAGAAGGCGCCCGCCGGTGCGTCGCGCCATGGGCCAGGTTGCGCGGAACCAGGTGGTTGCGGAGCGCAAAGCAGGCAGGGCGGGGGCAATATTGATTGTTACGTAACGATTAACTATGATGGCATTGTGCAACGTGGCAGCCGCATCGTTTCGTAACGGTTCGCGCAATACCACGACATAACCAGGTCAGATATGGCGCTAAGCAACGCAGAAAGACAGAAGAGGTATAGACAGCGATTAAGGGCCCTTGCGGCCAGCGGCGGCTATGCCGTTCAAAGACTTAACGAGGCTTACAGCGCTGCTGCGGTGGAACAGCGGGAGAGGTCGCTGCAGGCGATCAAGAGAGAGATGGACCAATCTACGGACCAGGAATTCGTTCTTGCGATCGAGGATATGATCTCTCGTCTGCTTCCGCCATCATACGAGTGGACACTCGATGATTGGTGCAATATTGCGCAGCAGATAGGGCAAAAAGACGAGGCGTCGTCGATCCTTGAGGCGCGGAAAGAAGCCCTTCAACAAATGCCAAAAAAATCGCGGGATCCTTGGGCGCCCTTCAACAAAGTCAGTCGCGGGTGATTGAGGGCGTTTGGCGCATGGAATTCCGGGACAGGAATTCCGGTAACACGATACACATTTCGAAACATTTCCGCCGGCGGAGCGTCCCCCCGGTAGGCCGCACTACTTCAGATGATGCTGCCTTACCAGCAGGAACCGGTTATACAGCCAGGCGATCATGATGCCGAGGATCAGGCCGCCTACGAAGCCCCAGACGGCGCCGGCTATGGCGCCGACGAAGGATGGGCCGTAGCCTATGTAGAGGCCCGACAGGGCGCTGGCCACCTCGATGCCCCAGCCGAACAGCCAGGCCATCATGCCCAGCATGAAAACGGCGATCGCCCAGGTCACCCCGAGGGCCAGTCCGAGGCTGATAACGCCAAGTGTCGCGTGTCGTTCATTGAGTGCCATGCGCCCCTCCGTCGGTCGATGCGGGTCCGTGCAAGGCCGCCATTCTGGCACAGCCGGCGCGGCGGGGCCAGAGCGGTTGGGATTGGTGAGGGTTCTCTTGGGGTGGTGCGTGGCATGAGCGGTAAGGGGGCCGCCCGGCGCCACAGGCCACACATCGCAGATGTGCGCCCCGATCCCATGGCCATCCCCTTGGGCGGCGTCGAGTGGCCAGGAACTTACTTCTCATGCGGTTGATATTCCGCCGAGGCAACGGTCGCGTCGTGCAGCAGTTCGTCGGCGATCATCCGGGTCATTCTGGTTACCGCGTCCAGCGGGTAGTCGGGCGATTTCTCGTCGCCGTATTTGCCGGCGGATACCAGTTGGGCGGCGGCCTGGATGCATGAGGAGATCAGGATCGCGCGGCGGTTGTCGGTCGTCATGTCACTGTCCTTCCGTTAGCGAAATGTTAACCCTGTTCGGCAGGATAGCAGCGATCCCGCGCGCCTGGCGAAACGCGAATCGTCGCGGGGTGCAGGGCAGCGCCGTTACGCGATAACCCGCGCCCGCGCGTCCGCCCCGGCGAAGAGCCGCCTGGTGTTTTCCACGTCATAGGGCTGCTCTTCCAGCGTCTCCGGGTCCCACTGTTTGCGCGGGGTTTCGGGCTCGAAGAAATCGCCGCCATAGACGTGAATGGCGCGGGTCATCTTGCCGATGGGGTTGAGCACCGAATGAATGATGTCGCGGCCCAGCGGCGTCGCGTCGCCGACGCCCAGCGCGCGCGCGCCCGCGGCCTCGATGCCGGCCTCGGTGCGGCGCCAGAAGATGTTGTCCTCGCGGCCGCTAAAAATGCCGATTACCGCCCACATAGTGTGATCGTGCGGCGGCAGGCTCATCCACGGCGCCCAGGTAAGGTTGAGGATCGTCAGGTCCGGCCCGCGATACAACGGGTCGATGCCGGCCTGCTCCGGCTCGCCCAGCGTATTCTCGATGGCCGCCGGGTCGGCGACGGCCCTGGCCACCAGCTCGTGCACAGCCTTGTGGCTGTCATCCACCGCCACCGCACGGCGGCAGTCCTCGACGAAACGTTCCGTGTCGAACATCGAATCTCTCCCTGTTTCTTTCCCGCCGGGCAATGTAGCGCATTTTTTGCCGCGCGTGGAATCTCCACCGTCGGCCCATATGGACTCCCGCCGCCCGGAAAGCTAGTCTTGCAACCATGGACAGGGTAGCGGCCAACGGGTCGCGGCGGCGGAGGTCGCCAGCGCTGTTGCATTTCCGGCGATTCCTGGCGCATCCGGTCAGGCTGTCGTCGATGCTGCCTGTTTCACGGGCGGTAGCGCGGATGGTGGCCTCGCGCGTCGACCCGGCCAGCGGAGACTATGTCGTCGAGCTGGGCTCGGGCACCGGGGCGGTGACCCGGGCATTGCTGGAGGCGGGCGTCCCGGCGACCAGGCTGATCGCCGTGGAGATCGATTCCGAGATGGCGGCCTATCTGGCCGAGGTTCTTCCCGATATCACCATGATCCACGGGTCCGCCACCGACATCGGCCAGTTGCTGCCGGCGGAAGCCAGGGGCCGGGTCGGCGCGGTGATCTGCGGCGTGCCGGTTTCCATGCTGGGAATGGACGAGCAGCTGGCAATGATCAAGGCGATGCTGGCCTTGAAGCCCCATGACGGCCGCTTCCTGGCCTACAGCTACCGGCCGGGCTCGCCCTTGCGCGCGGCGCGGCTGGGCCTGACCGCCGAACGGTTGGACTTCACCCTGCGCAACGCCTTGCCGGCCTCGGTCTGGGCCTTCCGCGCGGCGGGCGCGGGATGTGAACAGGGTACATGATCTGGCGCAATTCGGCGCTATCGAGCCCGCGCTATAATGCGGCGCATGACCGACACGAAAAACCTGACCTCCGATAGCGTCGCGCGCATTACCGTTTCGGCCATCAAGGAGATGGCGATGCGGGCCGTGAAGGTGGACGACGCGGCGTCGCTGACCTGGGGCCTGCCGTCCTTTCGCACGCCCGAGGGCATCCGCCGGGCCGTGGAGCAGGCGCTACGGGAAGACCCGGATATCGGCAAATATACCCTGCCCGACGGGCTGCCCGACCTGCGCGGGGCGGCGGCCGAAGCCCACCGCGCCGCCACCGGCGTTGCGGTGGATGCCGACCGCCATGTCACCGTCACCGCCGGCAATATGGAGGGGATAAAGACGCTGCTGCGCGCGATCCTCAATCCGGGCGATGAAGTGATCGTCACCGACCCGGGCTTCGCCTCGCATTTCATACAGATCGGGTTGTGCGGCGGTCGGCCCGTGTTCTGGCGGCTGGACGAGGCGCGGGGCTGGGCGCTCGACCTGGAGGCGCTGCCAGGGCTTGTCACGGACAGAACGAAAGCGATCCTGCTGGTCACGCCGTCGAATCCGACGGGCCGGATCTTCACCGAATCGGAGCTGCGCGAGGTCGGGCGGGTCGCAGCGGAACGTGGGTTGCTTGTCATCCTCGACGATCCCTATTGCCATTTCACCTACGAGAACCGGGACCGCTATTTCAATCTCTCCAGCGTGCCGGAATTGGCCGACCATGTCGCCTATCTCTTCACTTTCTCCAAATGCCATGCGATGAGCGGCTGGCGGCTGGGCTATGCGGTGCTCCCGGAATGGCTCAAGCGCGAAGTGCTGAAGGTGCATGACGCAACGATGATTTGCGCGCCGCGGGTCTCCCAGATAGCCGGGCTGGCGGCGCTGAGCGGCGAGCAGGCGCATCTGGGGGCGTTCGAGGACAGGCTGGCGAAGCGGCGTGAGTTGATCTGCGCGC
>DAOVHN010000270.1 GCA_030671915.1 Pseudomonadota bacterium | reverse complement strand
CGGCTGCATGTCGACGAACAGCTGATGAACGAGATTTCCGCCGTGCGCGACAGCACCAGCCCGGTCGAGACGCTTCTGGTTGCCGACGCCATGACCGGCCAGGACGCGGTCAATGTCGCCGAAGGCTTCCACGAGCGCGTCAGTCTGACCGGCATCGTGCTTACCCGCGTCGACGGCGATGCCCGCGGCGGCGCGGCGCTGTCGATGCGCGCCACCACCGGCCAGCCGATCAAGCTGATCGGCGTGGGTGAGGGGCTGGACGCGCTGGAGGAATTTCACCCCGACCGTATCGCCGGCCGGATTCTCGGCCAGGGCGATATCGTCAGCCTGGTGGAAAAGGCGGCCGAGAACATCGAGCAGGAAGAGGCCGAAAGGCTCGCCCGCAAGATGCAGAAGGGCAATATGGACCTCGACGACATGGCTGCCCAACTGCGCCAGATGCGCAAGATGGGCGGACTGTCGGGCCTGATGACATTGTTGCCGGGTGTAAGTAAGGCCCAGCAGCAGATGGCCGAGGCCAGGATCGACGACAAGGTCATCGGCCGCCAGGAGGCGATCATCTCGTCGATGACGCCGAAGGAACGCAAAAATCCGAAGATTATCCAGGCGTCGCGCAAGCGGCGCGTCGCCGCCGGTTCCGGCACTTCCGTATCCGAGGTCAACAAGCTGCTCAAACAGCATCTTATGATGGCCAAAATGATGAAGAAGGTCGCAAAGATGGGCAAGAAGGGCCTGATGCGGCATGGTCTGCCGGGCATGCCCGGTGGCGGCTTTAACCCGTAAATCTTAAGAAAAACGCTTAACCCGTTGTTTCAGAACATCAAACCATCACTCAAACCCAGAGACTGAAGGACAGATAGAATATGTCGCTCAGAATTCGCCTTGCCAGGGGTGGCGCCAAAAAGCGCCCCTATTATCGCATCGTCGTCGCCGATTCGCGGATGCCCCGCGACGGCCGTTTCATCGAACGTGTCGGCTCCTATAATCCGATGCTGCCGAAGGATCATTCGGACCGCATCGTGCTGAAGGAAGACCGCATCAGGCATTGGCTGTCGGTCGGCGCACAGCCGTCGGACCGTGTCGCCCGTTTCCTGGGCAAGGCCGAGATCGCAGCCGTGCCGGCGATCCCGGAACAGACCAAGAAGAGCCAGCCCAAAGCCAAAGCGCAGGAGCGTCTGCGCGAGGCCGAGGAGAAGGCCGCCGAAGCCGCGGCCGCGCCGGCCGAGGAAGCACCGGTGGAAGAAGCCGCACCGGTGGAAGCGCCGGCTGAGGAAGCAGTGGCCGAGGAAGTGGCGGCTGAAGAGACGGTGGCCGAAGAGGCTCCGGCTGAAGAAGCTGTCGCCGAGGAAACTCCGGCCGAAGAAGCGCCTGCCGGGGAAGCCCCTGCTGAAGAGGCTCCGGCTGAAGAGGCCGCCACGGAAGAGGCTCCCGCCGAGGAAGCCTCGGCCGAGGAAGAGGCCAAGAAGTAGGAAGGAACCGGCGTGTCGGCAGTGGCGGTCAACATGGTTGAAGACAGGCTTTGCGTAGCTGTTATCGCGGGCGCCCATGGCGTGCGCGGCGACGTGCGCATCAAGAGCTTCACCGCCGACCCGAAGGGTCTGGCGGCTTACGGGCCGTTGACAGACAAGACCGGCACGCGCGAATTCCGAATTAAGGTCCATGGGCTGGCCCGCGGCCTGTTGCGCGCCCATATCAAGGGCGTGGACGACCGCAACGCCGCCGAGGCGCTGGCCGGGGTCGAACTCTATATCGAGCGCGGCCTGCTGCCCGAACCGGGAGAGGACGAGTTCTATCACTCGGACCTGATCGGCCTTAGGGCGGTGCTGGAGGACGGCTCGGAATACGGGCTCGTGCGCGCCCTGCATGATTTCGGGGCGGGCGACGTCATCGAGATCGTGTTGGCTGTGGGCGGAACCGTGATCCTGCCGTTCACGAAGGCGGTTGTCCCGTCGGTGGACCTGGAGGCTGGCATTGTCGTCATCGCCCCGCCGGAAGAGGTCGAGGCGAAAGCGCCGAAAGAGGGCGAGTTATGAGTGCGGCGGCGAGGACTTGGACTGCGCGGGTGCTGACCATCTTCCCGGAAATGTTCCCCGGGATGCTGGGCCAGTCGATCGCCGGCAAGGCGCTGGAACGGGGCCTCTGGGCATTGGAGACCTTGGATATCCGCGACTTTGCCGAGGACCGCCACCGCAGCGTCGACGACACGCCGTTTGGCGGTGGCGCGGGCATGGTGATGCGACCCGACGTGATCGACAGCGCGCTGGGCCGCGCCATCGAAACGGACAAGGCCGTGGGCGGCGGGTCGCCGGTGATCTATCTGAGCCCGCGCGGCCGCGGGCTGGACCAGGAACGGGTGCGCGAATTAACCGCCGGGCCGGGTGTCATCCTGCTTTGCGGCCGTTACGAGGGCGTCGACCAGCGGGTGCTGGATGCGCGCGAAGTGGAGGAAATCAGCCTGGGCGATTTCGTGCTTTCCGGCGGCGAGCCGGCGGCTGTCGCCCTGATCGATGCCTGCATCCGTCTGTTGCCGGGCGTGATGGGGGCGGAAGCGTCGCTGGAGGAAGAGAGTTTCGAGGCCGGATTGCTGGAATATCCGCATTACACCCGGCCCGCCGAATGGTGCGGGCGCGCGGTGCCGGAAGTCCTGCTGTCGGGTCATCACGAGAACATCCGCGCCTGGCGGCGCACCGAGGCGGAACGGATCACCCGCGAACGCAGGCCCGATTTGTGGGCCCGCTATCATCGCGAAGATGCCGCGCCGGCTCGGAAACAGGCCAAGTAATTTTAACAGTTAGTCACTAGTATCGAGGACCAAGCCATGAATACGATCGAAAAGCTGGAAGCCGAGCAGATGGAAAAACTGGCCGCCGAACGGCCGGTGCCGGACTTTCAGCCCGGCGATACCCTTCGCGTTCGCGTGAAGGTCGTCGAGGGTACCCGCGAGCGCATCCAGGCCTTCGAGGGCGTCTGCATCGCGCGCAAGAATGCGGGGATCAACAGCTCCTTCACCGTGCGCAAGATTTCCTACGGCGAAGGCGTCGAGCGCGTGTTCCCGCTCTACAGCCCGCGCATCGACGGGGTCGAGGTCGTGCGCACCGGCGATGTGCGTCGGGCGAAACTTTATTACCTGCGCGGTCGCCGCGGCAAATCGGCCCGTATCGCCGAGCGTGTGGTGCGTCGCGACAAGGACGCGCCGGCGAAGAAGGGTAAGGCCGAGGCAAGCGCGCCCGAGGCCGCGGAGAATGGCGAAAGCTGATCCGGGTTAACCGGGCAGAAGCTTAAGATGGAGGAGACCGGGACGCTCATGGCACAGCCGCGCACGCTATTCGACAAGATTTGGGACGCGCATGTCGTCGACCGCCAGGACGACGGCACCTGCGTGATCTATATCGACCGGCATCTGGTGCATGAGGTCACCAGCCCGCAGGCCTTCGAGGGGCTGCGCACGGCCGGGCGCAAGGTGCGTCATCGGGAGGCCACGCTGGCGGTCATCGACCACAATATCTCGACGGATCCGAACGAAACCGGGATGACCGAGGACTCGCGGATCCAGATCGAAACCCTGCAGAAGAACTGCAAGGAATTCGGCGTGCCGCTGTTCGACGTGTCGGACGTGCGCAACGGCGTGGTGCATGTGTCGGGGCCGGAAGAGGGTTTCACCCTGCCCGGCACGACCATTGTCTGCGGCGACAGCCATACCGCGACCCATGGCGCTTTCGGCGCACTGGCCTTTGGCATCGGCACCTCGGAGGTCGAGCATGTGCTGGCCACCCAGACCCTGATCCAGGCGCCGGCGAAAAACATGCGCGTCAATATCGTGGGCGCTTTGCAGCCAGGCGTCACCGCCAAGGACCTGATTCTCGCCATCATCGGCAAGATCGGCACCGCCGGCGGCACCGGCCATGTGATCGAATATGCCGGCGACGCGATCCGTGCGCTCAGCATGGAAGAACGCATGACCATCTGCAATATGACCATCGAAGGCGGCGCCCGCGCCGGCCTGATCGCGCCGGACGAGACCACTTTCGACTATCTGAAGGGCAGGCCCATGGCGCCGAAGAGCGTGCAGTGGGAACAGGCCGTCGCCTGGTGGAAGACCCTCCCGTCGGACGAGGGCGCGGCTTACGACACCGAGGTGACGCTCGACGCCGCCACGCTGATCCCCGAGATCACCTGGGGCACCAGCCCCGAGGATGTGGTGCGGATCGACGGCGTTGTACCCGACCCGGCCGACGCCAGGGACGAAGACCGCCGCGCCGCCATCCAGCGCAAGCTGGACTATATGGGCCTGACGGCGGGCATGAAGGTCACCGATATCGAGATCGACACGGTCTTCGTCGGTTCCTGCACCAACGGCCGGATCGAGGATTTGCGCGCGGCCGCGGCCATCGCCAAGGGCCGCAAGGTGGCCGATGGCGTGCGCGCCCTGATCGTCCCGGGTTCCGGTCTGGTCAAGGAGCAGGCCGAGCAGGAAGGCCTGGACAAGGTCTTCACCGAGGCCGGTTTCGAATGGCGCAATCCGGGCTGCTCGATGTGCCTGGCGATG
>DAOVHN010000564.1 GCA_030671915.1 Pseudomonadota bacterium | reverse complement strand
AGGTAATCCTGCCCACTCCCTGGTATTTTAATCACCAAATGTGGCTGCAGATGCAGGGGGTTACGCCGGTCCCCCTGAACTGCGATGAAGCCAGGGGCGCGATGCCCGACCCCGTCGACGCGGCCGCCCTGATTGGTGAGCGCACGCGCGCCATCGTGCTGGTCACGCCGAACAATCCGACCGGCGCGATTTATCCGCCCGACCTGATAGGCGCGTTTTACGAACTGGCGCGCGAGCGCAATATCGCGCTGGTGCTGGACGAGACCTACAAGGATTTTATGGATGGCGATGCGGCGCCGCACGACCTGTTCGCCCGTGCCGACTGGCGCGACAACTTCATCCAGCTTTACAGTTTTTCCAAGGCTTACAGCCTGACCGGCTATCGCGTGGGTTCGGTGGCCGGCGGGCCGGCGATCATGGGGGCAATCGAAAAGATCATGGACTGCATCGCCATCTGCGCCCCGCGCATCGGGCAGGAGGCCGCGCTCTACGGGCTCGGCCATCTGGCCGGCTGGCGGGCCGAAAAGCGCAACCTGATGCAAGACCGGACGGAGGCCCTGCGCACGGCCTTCCGCGCGACCAACAGCGGCTACCAACTGGTGTCCAGCGGCGCCTATTTCGCCTGGGTGCGGCATCCATTCGCCGACCGGGACGCCACAGCTGTCGCCCGCATGCTGGCCACCGACCATAATCTTCTGTGCCTGCCGGGCGGCATGTTCGGTCCGGGTCAGGACAACTATCTGCGTCTGGCCTTCGCCAACCTGGAGGCGGACAGGATGGGCGAGGTTGTCGCGCGCTTGGCGGAGAGCGTGGCGGAGTTTTGGCCCCTGTCGTTTCTGATCGACAAAGGGTCGTAAGCGGCGCGGCGGTTTATGTGAAAAATCGCGATCAATGCTATCGCGACGATAAGAGACCCTGGGGGGCGAATGCCGAATTCATACGATTCCATCATCATCGGCGCCGGCATCATCGGCGCCGCCACCGCATTGGGGCTGGCGCGCAAGGGCCAACGGCCGCTGGTTATCGACAAGCTGCCGGCCGCGGGCTATGGCTCGACGGGTGGCTCCTGCGCCATTATCCGGCCCTATTATTCCACGGTGGACGGCTCGGCCATCGCCTATGAGAGCCACTTCTACTGGAAGGACTGGGAGAATTTCCTCGGCGCCCCGGACGAGCGCGGCCTGGCCCGCTATGTCGATTGCGGATGCCTGGTGATGAAGAGCGAAGAAAATGGCATGCTGCGGCACGCGATGGAGCTCATGGCCGAGATTGGCGCGCCCTGCGATGATCTGGACCAGGAAGCGCTGCTCGCCAAACTGCCGATCGTCGATGTCAAATGCTTCGGGCCCGCCAAACGCCCTGAGGATGAGGGCTTTGGCGAGCCGACCGGCGGTGAAATCCAGGGCGCCGTCTTTTTCCCCACAGGCGGCTACATCACCGACCCGCAGCTCGCCACCCATAATCTGCAACGCGCGGCCGAGACGCTGGGCGCGGAGTTCCGCTTCAACAGCGAGGTCACGGAAATTCGCCGCGCGAACGGGCACGTTTCCGGCATTACGCTGGCCGATGGCACGGCCATCGATGCGCCAGTGGTGGTCAATATCGCGGGGCCGCATTCCCTGAAGGTCAACCGGATGGCCGGCGTGGAAGAGGGCATGCGCATCAAGACCAGGGCGCTGCGCCACGAGGTCGCCCATGTGCCGTCTCCGCAAGGCTTCGATTTCGAACGCGACGGCATGGTCTGTTCGGACAACGATGTCGCCACCTATTGCCGGCCCGAGCTGGGCAACTACCTGCTGATCGGCAGCGAGGACCCGGAATGCGACGAGCGCGAATGGGTCGACCCGGACGATTTCAACCGCGAATTCAGCGAACAGTGGCGGGTCATGGTGATGCGGCTGGCCCAACGCTATCCCGGCCTGGGAATACCTAACCAGACCAAGGGCGTGGTCGAACTTTACGATGTATCGGACGATTGGATTCCGATCTACGACAAGTCGGACCTGCCGGGCTTCTACATGGGGGTCGGCACCAGCGGGAACCAGTTCAAGAACGCGCCGATTGCCGGCGAGATGATGGCCGACCTGATCGAGGCCTGCGAGTCCGGCCACGACCATGACCGCGACCCGGTGACGTTCCGCCTCAAGCATATCGGCCGCGAGGTCAGCCTCGGGTTCTACTCGCGCCTGCGCGAGATCAATCCGGACAGCAGTTTTTCGGTGTTGGGGTGAGGATGGGCGATTTCAGGCGTCGGTGCGACCTCATACTTCGAGACGGGCCTTCGGCCCTCCTCAGCATGAGGACACAAACGCTGGAGCCTCATGCTGAGGAGGCGCGAAGCGACGTCTCGAAGTATGAGGTCGCGCCGCTGTTGGCATCCGGCGCTTCTTTTTCGCAAGGCGTTAGGCAGGGAGCCAGAAACCAATGAAAACCCATGTT
>DAOVHN010000303.1 GCA_030671915.1 Pseudomonadota bacterium | reverse complement strand
GGCGGCGGGGATTTCCGGGGCGCGGCCCAGGGCTGCGGCTGTGCGCCTGGCGTCGGGCTCTGCGGGCCCCGGTCGAGGTAATTGGCATCGTCGATATCTGGGGCCGCCCCGGATGGGCCGCCGCCGGGTTGACGCTGCTGGGGTTCGACGCCGGCATGCCCAACATTTACGGCCTGACCGGCATCCTGCTGGCCCATGTATTTTTCAATCTGCCGCTGGCGGCCCGGCTGATGATCATGCATCTCGAACGCATTCCGGGCGAGAGCTGGCGTTTGTCCAGCCAGCTCGGCATGGCGTCCGGCGCGATCTTCCGTTTTATCGAATGGCCCGTGCTGCGCGCCGGCCTGCCGGGTATCGCCGGCCTGGTCTTCATGCTGTGCATCGCCAGCTTTACCGTTGTGCTGACGCTCGGCGGCGGCCCCGCCGCAACCACCATCGAAGTCGCCATTTACCAAGCCCTGAGGTTCGATTTCGACCCCGGCCGGGCGGTGGTTCTGGCCCTTATCCAACTGGGCATGACCGCCGCGCTGATCGCGCTCGGCATGCGCCTGACCATGCCGACGGTCGCCACGCCCAGCCTTAACCGGCCGGTCGCGCGGCCGGATTGCGCCAGGCTTGCGGGCCGGATCGGCGACGGCGTCGTTATCGCCCTGGCGGCGCTGTTTATAATCCTGCCGCTGGTGGCGCTGGCGGTCTCGGCCTTGGAAGCGCCGTTTCGAAAGCTGTTGGGCGAGGCCATTGTCTGGCAAGCCGTCCTGACCAGCCTGGCCATCGGCGCGGCGGCGGCGGTTCTGTGCATCGCGCTGGCCTGGGCGCTGCTGATCGCGGCCCATGCGGCAAAGCGGACGCCCGGCGAATCATGGTGGAAAAGCGGGTTCCTCCTGGCCTGCGAATCGGGTGGAAGCCTGATCCTCGTCATGCCGCCGATTTTCCTGGGGGCCGGGTGGTTCGTTCTGCTGCGCGGGGTGGGCGAGGGTTTCGCGCTGGCGCCGGCCGTGGTGGTGACGATCAACGGGCTGATGGCGCTACCCTATACGCTGCGCATTCTCGGCCCCGCCCACGCTCATGCCGCCAGCGACCATGACCGGCTGTGCGAAAGCCTGGGGATGTCCGGCTGGAACCGGTGGCGGCTGGCGGACTGGCCCGTGCTGCGGCCGGCCTTCGGCCTGGCCTTCGCCTTCGCCATGGCGCTGTCCCTGGGCGACCTGGGGGCGGTGGCGCTGTTCGGGTCGGAAGATTTGACCACCCTGCCGCTGTTGATCCTGCAGCGCATGGGCAGCTATCGGACTGCGGACGCCGCGGGACTGGCCTTCATGCTTGCGGTGTTTTGCCTGATCCTGATCGTCAGCGCCGAACGCGCAACCGGAAAACCGGGGAACGGCCAATGACAGAGGCTGCGATCGAACTGTTGGACGTCCGGTTCGATTACGAGGACATGGCCATGCGCTTCGACCTCGCGGTCGCGCCGGGGGATTTCCTGGCCATTATCGGACCAAGCGGATCCGGCAAAACCACCCTGCTGAACCTGATTGCGGGGTTCGAGCCCCCGGCCTCGGGCCGCATCGAACTCGGCGGTCTGGATGTGACGGCGTTGCCGCCCGGCATGCGCCCGGTCACCATGGTGTTCCAGGACCACAATCTGTTCGCCCATCTAGACGTGAAAACCAATGTCGGCCTTGGCATTTCGCCCGCCCTGAAGTTGACTCCGGCCGACCGCGAGCGGATTGCGACGGCCCTGGACCGGGTCGGCCTGACGGGGTTCGAACATCGCCTGCCCGGGCAGCTGTCGGGCGGCGAACGCCAGCGCGTCGCCATTGCGCGCGCCCTGGTGCGCGACAAGCCCGTGTTGCTGCTCGACGAGCCCTTCGCGGCCCTCGGGCCTGCGTTGCGCCGGGAGATGTTGGATCTCGTGGCCGAAATTCACCGCGAAAAGGCAATGACCGTGCTGATCGTTACCCACCAACCCGACGACGCCCGCCATGCGGCAACCCACACGGCCTTCGTCCATCAAGGCCGCGTCCTGGCCATGCGGAAAACAAAGGCGCTCTTCGCTACGACGGATATCCCCGAACTCACGAAATATCTGGTTACTTAGGGCTTCTGTCACCCGCCCAGTGCAGCCAGCCACTCGTCAACGCGGACCAGGCCGAAGAACACCAGCACCGGGATCGGCAGCGAGGCCACGGCCACGGTCAGCAGGAACCAGGGCCAGCGGTACAGGCGGGCGAAGCCGCTGACCAGTGCGATGCCGCCGCCGCCGCCCAGCACCGAATTTCCTGGCATGTTGATCAGCGCCGCGAACAGCAGGTAGCGGTGGCGCAGCAGGAAGGTGGCGATGCGGTAGCCTTTTCTTTTCGATAGACGCAGGCGTTCCAGCATGCCGGCTATTGGGGATTCGCCTGGATCACTGTCCGCAGACAGCAGCCCGTGGCGGTCCAGCCAGTGCTGCACCCGGTCGGCCGGCATGTAGCGGCCCGCCGCATGGGCCAGGGACAGCCCGGCGATGGTCGCCAGCCAGGCGGCGATGGCGCCCTCGCGGCCGAACACGGTCATCATCAATAGCCCCATTTCGACGCTGGGCACGAAAGGCAGGCCCAGCAGCACCGCCAGCATGAAGGCGCTCGCCACCAGGGCGCCCATGCCCATGCCCTCGCGCAGGGCCGCCAGCGTATCGCGGATCGACGCGACATCGAGTTGCGCCAGGTAATGCCCCAGGACGATCAGGCTGACCCAGATCGCGGTCGCAAGCGCCACCCGCAGGGTAATGAGATGGGTCGGTTGCCGCACAGCCAGCAGCGCGAGGGTGGCCAACGTAATCACCAGCGCCTGCGCGGCCAGCATTTTCAGCCCGGGCCCCGGAACCGGCTCCGTTACGGGCAGGAAACGGTGGATTGCTTCGTGGGCCGCGAGGACGAATGCCGTCCATATGGCGGCGGAAACGGCTATTCGCACGATAGCGACTCGTTCTGGATTGCTGGATGCTTCCACCGTCGACCCCTCAATATCGCCTCCGATTGCCGGAGGTCAGTGAAGCTGCCCGGATATCGCCGCGCCTATTCCGCGGCCTTGCGTGGCGCCTCTTCCCAGCGCGCCGCGGCTTCGTCGTCGCTTTCCCTGGCCTCTACCCAATGTTCGCCCTGGCCGGTTTCCTCCAGCTTCCAGAAGGGCGCCCTGGTCTTCAGCCAGTCGATCAGGAATTCGCAGGATTCGAGTGCGGCCTTGCGGTGGGCGCTGGCGGTGGCGACCAGCACGATGCGGTCGCCCGGCTCCAACCGGCCGAAGCGATGGATAATCAGGATTTCGTCCAGCGCCCAGCGTTCCCGGGCTTGCGATTCGATATCGGCCAGCATCTTCTCGGTCATGCCGGGATAATGCTCCAGCGTCATAGCCGAAACCGCTTCGCCACCGGCGATATCGCGCACCAGGCCCAGGAAGGTCGCCACGCCGCCGATATCGGTGCGGCCCGCCGTCAGCGCCGCGATCTCCGCGCCGACGTCGAAATCATCCCTCTGGACCTTTACGGTCATGGCTCAGCCGCCTGTTACCGGCGGGAAGAAGGCGATCTCGTCATTGGCCGCGATGGCGGTATCCATGCCCGCGAATTCCTGGTTCACCGCGACACGGATCGCCGAGACGTCGCGCATCGCCTCCGCATGGCCGGGGCCGCGCGTCTTCAGCCATTCCACCAGCCCGGCAACATCGCGCACCTCGGCGGGCGTCTCGACGGTTTCCTCGCCCAGACCTGTGCGTTGGCGCAGAAAGGCGAAATAGAGAATTCTCATGTCAAAACCTCATTGAAAGGCAGGAAATCAACATTGCTACCTGACTTCAGATAGGTCAAGTCGGTCTCTAAATCCACTAGTCCGTCGGCTTCGACCAGGGACGACAGGATTCCGGCGCCGCTGGCCCCGTGTTTCAGCACCACCGGCGCGCCATCTTCGCCAACCGTCAGTTTCGCCCGAACGAACTCCCGGCGACCCGATTTCTTCTTGTGGTCGAACCCGGCCCGCACCTGGAAGCGGTGGGCGGATACATCCTCCATTCCGGCCAGCCGCAGCAGGATCGGCCGCGCGATCAGCAGGAAGGTCACCAGCACCGCGCCGGGATTGCCGGGCAGGCCGACGATCGGCGTGCGGCC
>DAOVHN010000212.1 GCA_030671915.1 Pseudomonadota bacterium | reverse complement strand
TTCCGGGATATCCTTGGCCGAGCCCTTGTCGGACGACCAGATTTCGACTTCGTCACCGACCTCGATCAGTTTGAGGGCGGCGATGAGTTCCATCAGCGGCCCCGGGCAGAAAGCCCCGCGAGCGTCGATTTTCGTGCGTTTGGCCATGTTTCGATATTCTCCCTAGCGTTCCCGTTCAAAGCGTTACGAACTGTCCGCCCTCGGCGTCGGACAGGAATTTGGTCAGGCCCATGGTTTCGTCGAAGAGGCCGTCCACCAGCCGGTCCCCGTCCCATCCGGCAACGTCGAGGGCCATCGAGCAGGCATACATTTTCAAGTCGCCAAGCATCTTTCCCTGCTCGAAAAGATTGATCGCATCCGGCGCGCCCTTGTCCGTCAGCAGCGCCGAAAAGGCGCCGCCCTTGTATCGCTGCCCGGGCGAGGCCTCGCCGTCGAAGGCGAACATCGCATTCATGCTGACGAAAACATGCACGGCGCGGTCCGATACCGCGCCGACCGAGGCCATCATGGCCGCCATCTGGATTTTCTCGTGCTCTCCGGAACACAGAAGGATGAACAAGGGTTGCGACGTCATGGTATCTCCCGCGGACTGATCGGAACCTATTTTACGCAAAAACTAGCGTAAAAAGATAGACCCTTTGTGTCGCGTGCCCGTTCACGACTCACCGCCGGCGCAACCGTCGCCGTCCTCGCAGACCCGGCAGGCCCTGCAGAACGTCCGGTTCCTGCAGTGCGAGTAGATCATCAGCGCCCCGCCGATCATGGTGAATGCGGTCTCGCCGGTCTCGCCCCACAACGCCTCCGCCGCAAACGCGGCGAACAGCAACGAACCGACGCCCAGCAGCGCAAGCGGCAGCAAATGATACTTTCCGTGAAGCCGAAGCCCGGGAATGAAGGCGACGGCGCCGACGGCGATCACCGTGGCGACGAGCGCCTTGTGGATCAATTCGTTCTCAAGCACCGCCAGCCCGGCGAGCGGGACCGCGAAAAGCAGTACCGGCGTCAGGATGCAATGCGCAACGCAAAGGCTGGACGCCGTCATGCCCATGCCGTCCCAGCCAAGGGAACGTTTTTTCGATGGGTTGGCATCTGTTGGTGCGATAGTCATTTTTGTTTTCTCCCTGTTTTAACTTTTTTTGGATTCCCTCGCCCATTCAGGCGGGTCTATGGACAGCAGCGGCAGCCCGCCCCGCATCGGGGCAGCGAGCCGATGGCGGCCTCGCGGCCCCTGGCGTCGGCGCCGTGAAAGGCGGGCGCTCTAACCCAGGATCGCTCTGCTTCGCCGCCGCAGTCACCGCATTCGGGCGCGGGATCGGCGATGGCGTGAAAATCCTGAAATTCACCGCCGCAGTCCTGGCATTTGTAGTCGTAGGTTGGCATTGGTCGGTCTCCTGATCGTTGGAAAAAAGCAGCGGCCCCGTCCGTGGTTCCGTGGCGTTGCGAAGGATGTGCTGTTACGACCAGCGCGGAGGCTGACTGCCTTTCACGCCCATGACGGACGCGGCGTACTGGGTGCGTTCGCGGCCTTCGGTGGTGCCACTGATCGGCGCGCGCAGGCGGCGGAACTCCGTTTCCCAGACCCAGCCACTGATGGTGATGTCGTCGGGGATCAGAGGGTGGTTTTTGATATAGTCCACCGTCTTGAGGCAGGTTTCATCGACATCGTCCATCATGCCGATCCACTTGGCGAAGGCGCCCTTTGCCAGTGTCATTTCCGGAAGCGAGGGGTCCATGGGGACGCTATCCACATCGATGCCCTTGGCGGTCAGGGCCTTTTCAAGCTCGTCGCCATGGGCCGACAACATGCCGCAACCGGTATGCTGCAGAACGATGATTTCCTTGGTGCCGAAGAAGTTGATGGTCAGCATTGCCGAACGGATGGCGTCGTCGGTGACGATGCCGCCGGCGTTGCGGAAGAGATGGGCGTCGCCACCGCCGATCGGGCCGTCGGAGTTGATGCCCAATGCTTCGTCGACCGGAAGGCGCTCGTCCATGCAGGCGAGCACCCACAGGCGACGCATGTTCGGCCCGTCGGCGCCGTATTGCCGGCGGATTTCCCATTTGCTCGTTTCGGCAATTCTGGCTTCGATTTCCTGTTTAAGTGACATGTGTATTTCTCCCTGTTGGGTAGGCACGGTCCCACGGACGGCCCGCCCTAGTTTCAACAGCAATCGGCATGCCAAATAGAACAGCAATTATTATCAATGGGTTGCGAGAGTTCCGTTGGCCATTGAGGGAAGCAGCGCTACGCAGTTCCTTGGGACCGCATCGGAGGAAACGCGGGGATGAGCGGGCGGTTCGGTGGAGTCCGACAGCTTCTTCGCACCGGGAAGCGTTGCTTCGCGGTTGGCGGGCGCGAGCGGGTTGCGACGCCCTATATTTACTTAAGCCGTTCTGTACAATACTATTGAGTTAATCGCGACAAGATCCGTAAAGCGGACGATAGCAGGCGGCTGGAAACAAAACCGGCCAGACCAAAAAAAATTGCGGAAATCAAGAATTATGAAACAAACAAACGATCTTGGGAGGATACCATGTCAAAGGGAGAGTTCAGATATCTTGATTCGATAGCGTTTCTTCAGACCTTCGCCAGCCAGAGCGTCAAAATCGGCGGCGGGGCGGGCTGCAGCAACTGCTCAAACCCGCGAAATCACATCGAACAGGTCGGCCTGAGCGCCAGCCGCCATTTCGAAGAAGAATACCGCGCCCATCATGGTATTACCGACGAATTGAACGAGGATCAGTACGCCGATCTGATCATCGGGCTAAAAAATCGGATCGGCGGCAATTTCTCCAGAACGTCCAGCCGAAGCGGCACCGTGCGCGTCGTAAACACGCGCTGCCCGTTTGGCGACGCGGTCCGCGAGGCGCCCAATCTGTGCCAGATGACGTCCAGCGTCTTCGGTGGCATCGCGGCGCGCAATTTCGGTTACGCGAAGATTGTGCTGGATCGCCGCATCGCCGATGGCGATAGCAAATGCCAGGTGACCATCTGCCTCGACCCGCGAGATAACGCCAGCCGCGGCGGCGTCGAATACAGGTTCGACGAAGGCAAGGTCATCGGCAGCGTCCCACCGGCGGAAATCACCTCGCGGGTCGAGGACCGCATGTACCGGGCCTGGCAGCGCAACGTCGGCAAACGCCAGCGCAAAAGGGGCGAGCGGCCCCATCTCGTCGCCAGTTCCCCTGCCATGCTCAAGGCGCTGGAGATCGCCGAAGTCGCGGGGCCGACAACGGTGACCGTGCTGATCACCGGCGAAACCGGCGTCGGCAAGGAGGTCATGGCGCGCGCCGTTCATGCCATCAGCGATCGATGGGAACGCGGGTTCGAGGCAGTCAATTGCGGGGCCATTCCGGAAAACCTGATCGAAAGCGCGCTGTTCGGCCACGAAAAGGGCGCCTTCACAGGGGCCTACGAGGTCCATCACGGCCTGTTCGAACGGGCCGACGGCGGAACCCTGTTCCTGGACGAGGTCGATTCGCTGCCGCTCGCGGTGCAGGTGCAATTGCTTCGGGTGCTGCAGGACGGAGAGTTCCGGCGGGTCGGCGGCAGGCACGCCATGCAGTCGGATGTCCGTGTGATCGCCGCGTCGGCCCGGCCCCTTAACGGCCTTATGGCGGACGGCAGCTTCCGGGAGGATCTGTTCTACAGGCTGAACGTCGTGCCAATATACATCCCGCCGCTGCGCGACAGGTCGGAAGAGCTGGAGGATTTCGTCGAATACTTCCTGCAGCGGCTTTCCAAACGTTACGGAAAATCCCTGACGGGCGTGACGCGCGGGGTCATGCAGGCCATCCATGCTCACAGTTGGCCGGGGAACGTCCGGGAACTGGAGAATACGCTTGAGCGGTCGTTCCTGTTCTGCAAGGAATCGGTGCTGGAGAGATTAATGTTCGACGACGGCGTGCCTCGCGGCAACAAGCCGCGGGTCGCCGGATTACCGCTTCGCGACGCCAAGAAGCTCGCGGCCGACCAAGTGGAGGAGGCGATCCTCAAGGACCACCTGCGCCGCTGCGGCGGGAACGTCACGGCCGTCGCGCGGTCACTGCGGATGACGCCGCGGGCAGTGCATCAGAAGCTGGTGTCACACCATATCGATCCAGTGCCATATCGGGGACGCGGCGTGAGTGAGGACGACCGCGCACTGGACACCATCAGCCACTGATACCAAGGCGGCGCGGGAAAGCCTCTCTCAGCTTCCACGCGCCTTCCGGCCCTTCTTCGCCTTGGCCGGCGCTTTCCCGGTCGCCCGGGCGGCGATGTCGTTCATGCCGTCGGCCAGGGTCGGGCGTTCTTCGCGATAGAACAGGCCGAGCGCCGGGGCGTCCGTGCGGGTCGCCTGTTCCAACGCGGCCAGACGGTTGGACGGGTCGTGATCCTCCGGCAGGTCGCGCACCCGGACATCCAGGTTGGCGTAGGTCATTTCCGTTTTGTCGAAAGTGACGCAGGGCGACAGGATATGCAGATAGGAAAAGCCGCGATGGGCCACAGCCTCGGCGATCATATCGGTCAGGTGGTGCGGTCGGCCGGCATAGGCCTGGCCGACCCAGCCCGCCCCGTAGGACAACAGCATCATCAGCGGATTGAGTGGCTGGTCGTGGCTGGCGTAAGGCGTCGAGGGCGTCACGAATCCTTCGACCGAGGTCGGCGAAGTCTGACCCTTGGTCAGCCCGTAGATGCCGTTGTCGAACACCAGATAGGTGATGTCCACGTTTCGCCGCGCGGCATGCGGGATATGGCCGCCGCCGATCGCGAAGGCGTCGCCGTCGCCGCCCACCGCCAGCACGGTCAGCGCGTCGTTGGCAACCTTCACCCCCGTGGCCACGGGCAGCGTGCGGCCGTGCAGGGTATGGAAGCCGTATGTCTCCATGAAGAAGGGGAAGCGCGAGGCGCAGCCGATGCCGGAAACGACCACGGCGTCCTTCAACGGTACTTTCAACCGGTTGAGCGCAATGGCGACGCCCTCCGCCACGCTGAAATAGCCGCAGCCGGGGCACCATGTAGGCAGCGACGAGGAGCGGTAGCCCAGATGCCCGTCGCCGCGCACCTCGTTCAGCTTGTCTTCCAGATAGACGGGTTTCAGCGGTTCGGTCATGGCTTCTCTCCCCTCACGCCGCCCTGGCCTGCGCCAGCCGGCGGATTTCGGCGAGGATTTCCTCCACCTGCATCGGCGATCCGGTCGAGCGGGTCAGTTTCGTCACCGGCCGGCCCAGCGCGCCCGAGATCAGGTTTGCGAACTGCCCCTCATGGTTCAACTCGGGCACCAGCACCGTGCCGCAATCGTCCAT
>DAOVHN010000760.1 GCA_030671915.1 Pseudomonadota bacterium | reverse complement strand
ATCAGCACTTCCGGCACGAACAGGATGCCGTCGCGGAAATCGACGCCGACGACCCGCATGCCCTCGACCAGCGCCGTGGTCAGCACGTCGTAAGGCGTCCAGCCGCGGCCGAGAAGAATATTCACGCTCTCGACGATCTCATCGGCGAGGCCGTCATAGAGATCGTCGCACATCTGTTCGACGAGTTCGTCGTCGTTCAGCGAATTGAGATCCAGATCGTCGCCGCCGTCCGCCATGGCTTAACCCTCATAAAAAAATAGTACGCTCCACCGCCCCTGAAATCGGAGCTGTCCGAAGTCCCGCACGACGAACTATCGAAAATCGGCGATTTTGCCGCTCTCGCATTGGCGACACGAATTATTTAGGGTACGACACGAAAGCCGCTCCGGATGACCAAAGAGGGATAGCCGATGACCCATGTCGCGATACTGGACGACTACCAGAATGTGGCGCTGAAGCTGGCCGACTGGTCGCCGCTGGCCGGGCGCGTGGAGCCGGTAAGCTTCACCGGGCCCTTCGAAGGGCCGGATGCGGTAGCGCGGGCGCTGGATGGCTACCCCGTCATCGTCGCCATGCGCGAGCGCACGCCCTTCCCGGCCGACATGTTCGACCGCCTGCCGGAACTGAAACTGCTGGTCACCACCGGCATGCGCAACGCCGCCATCGATCTGGCGGCGGCGCGGGACAAGGGCGTGCTGGTCTGCGGCACCGAGCTGTTGCCCCATCCGGCGGCGGAGCTTACCTGGGGCCTGATCATGGCGCACAGCCTGAACATCCCGCGCGATGCGCAGAGCATGGCGTCGGGCGGCTGGCAGGTCGGGCTTGGGCGTGGCTTGCACGGCAAGACCATCGGCATTATCGGGCTGGGCAAGCAGGGCGGGCAGGTCGCCCGCTTTGCACAAGCCTTCGGGATGAAGGTCCTGGCCTGGAGCCGCAACCTGACCCGGGACCAGGCCGCCGAACATGGCGCAACCCGGGTGGAACTGGACGAGCTGCTGGGCCAGTCCGACATCGTCACCCTCCATGTGGTGCTGAACGAGGGCACGCGCGGGCTGATCGGCGCGCGGGAATTCGGCCTGATGAAAGAAAACGCCCTGCTGGTCAACACCTCGCGCGGGCCGATCGTCGAGGAAGCGGCGCTGATCGACGCCATGCGGAACGGCCGGATCGCCGGCGCCGCCCTCGACGTCTACGACCTCGAGCCGCTGCCCGCCGATCATCCGCTGCGCGGCCTGCGCAACACCCTGCTGACGCCGCATACCGGCTATGTGACGGCGGAGAACCTGGCCCTGATGTACAGCCAGGCCGTCGAGGATATCGCCGCCTGGCTGGACGGCGCGCCTTTGCGCGTGCTGAACGGGTAGGGCGATGCGACCCCGACCGCCCGCCCCCGAAAAAGAGTATAAATAGGTATTTTCCCACGGCTGAATCGGCGATCGCCACGCGCGGCGGCGCGATTCCGGCGGGCTTTGTGTAGTTCCCATGCAGAACAGGCACAGGAAAGATGTATGTGCGGGGTATGAGGAAGGTATGTCAGAGGTAGTATTTGCATGGCAAACAGGT
>DAOVHN010000449.1 GCA_030671915.1 Pseudomonadota bacterium | reverse complement strand
GCCGGGCAGGCGTGGTCCGCGGCGCGATGCACCCGCATCGGGCAAGGGCCGCAACGCACCCGGAGGGCCGCCCCGCACCATCAAATGAGTCATTATCAACGCTCATTGGTATTAGTCGGATACGCCACTGTAATTGCCATAACTGCCCCCTCTGAAGCCTGCGGAAAACGTCTCTACATGGGGTCGAACGCGACTCAAGCACCGGGCTTGGCCCCAGCTTGGCCCTAACCGCCCAGTTGTTCGATCTGCTGTTTGACGAATTCCCGGTTGGGGCTGTCCTCGGGGATTTGGGCGAGCAATCGTTGCAGCAGTTCACGGGCCTCGTCATTGTTGCCGGCTTTGGCCTCGGCATTGCCGAGGAACCACAGCGCGTCTGCATTGTCGGGCGCCAGTTCCAAGATACGGCGCAGGATTGCGATGGTCTCTTCGTTATCCTCGCCGCCGTTGGCGTCGCGGACCGCCCGGGCATGCATGGCCAGCACGTCGGAATTGTCCGGGGCCAGCTTGACCGCGTTGTCCATGGCCTCGCGCACCTTGTCCAGTTCGCCCAGCACGGTGTAAGACCGTGCCAGCATCATCCAGCCTTCCAGATCGTCCGGATCGTCCTCCAGCCGCGCCGCCAGTCTTTCCACCATGGAGCCGATATCCGGGATATCAACGCCGCTCTGCGCGACGTCGAGTTGCAACTCGGCAGCGAGGTTCACCAGTCTCCCGGTCGGTACAGGTGCCTTTGCGAATGCCTCAAGCGCGCGGTCCAAAGCATCCTGCGCCGTGTCGCGCTCGCCCAGAGTCGCGCGGGCCCGGATCAGCCGCTCCCAACCCTCCAGGTTCATCGGGTCTTCCAGTAGCTTTGCGTCCAGTCCGTTCACCATATCGCGGACCATTGCGTCGCGCTCGGCCGGTGTCATGGCCTCGACTTCGGCGCGCTGCTCCGGTGTCAATAGCGGTCCGCCGCCCTGTGCCGGCAACGGTTCCGGCATGACCTCGGCGACATCCAGTCCGAGATCTTCCGCCGCCTTGGCCAGGTTTTCGCGCACAATGTCCAGCCAGGACGCATCCGCCGATGTGGAGGCGATCAGCGCGGCCCAGCGATCCAGCGCCTCGCGCGGCTTGCCGGCCTGATAGTCGCCCAGTGCCAGGTAAAACTGCGGCCGCGGATCGCCGGCGCCCGAGGCCAGTTCCGCCTTGAAAATGGCGCGGGCTTCCGGCGTGACCGATCCCTGCGCCGCCATCACCAGCGTCTCGGCGAAGTCGCCGTTGATCCCGGCGGCGACCGGCCCGAGGCCGATGGCCTTGCGATAGGCGGCAACGGCATCGCCGAACATCTCGATCGAATTGTAGGCGTTGGCCAGTCTCAGCCAGGCCTCGGCGTTACCCGGATTCGCCTTCGCGGCGCGCGACAGTTCCGCGATCATTATTATGTTGCGCTCGTCGTCCTCGCCGGGGACCGGCAGGCCGGCGCGCTGGGCCAGCGGCATGTCCGGCGTCCCCGGCGCACCGATTTGCAGGTAAAGCAGTACCGCGCCGGCCGACAGGGTGATGACCAGCGCGCCCGCAAGTATTCGTACGCCCGTCATGCCACCTGCCGATTCACGCGCAGCCGGCTTCTGCCTGCGCGCATCGGCCGCCAGCATGCGGCGGGCGATCTCGGTGCGGGCCGCTTCCATCTCGTCGTCCGTAATGACGCCGCGGCCATGCTCGCGCTCCAGCTCGGCCAGCTGGTCGCGAAAGACTTCCATGTCGTATTCGGCGGGGTCCGTGCCATCCACCTTTTTGCGCAGCAACGGCAGCGCAAGCGCGGCGGCCGCGCCGGCTACCATCAGCGCGGCGATTGTCCAGAAAATCATTCTGCCTGAAGCTCCCTGATGATCGGTATGAGCGTCTCGTTCAGCACTTCCCTGAAGATCGGCCCGACATACTTGTAGCGAATGCGGCCCTGCTTGCCGATGATGTAGGTCTCCGGCACGCCATAGACGCCCCAGTCAATCCCGACTCTGCCCGACAGGTCCCACCCGATACGGGTATAGGAGTTGCCAAGCTCTGCCAGCCAGGCCGTGGCGTCCGCCTTCTCGTCTTTATAGTTGAGTCCGAAGACGGGAAGGATACCTTCATCGGCCAGCTGGGTGATCAGCGGATGCTCGATGCGGCAGGGCACACACCAGGAAGCGAAGACATTGACCATCACCACCTCGCCACCGAAGTCCGCCGTGGCCATGCCGGGGATGTCCTCCAGCAAGGGCGGCAGCTCGAATTCCGGCACCGGCTTGTCGATCAACGCCGAGGGGAGTTCACTCGGGTCCTTGCCAAGGCCGATGGCGAAATAGATCGACATCCCCAAGAACACCAGCAGGGGAAGAAGATACAAAATATGCCGAAAGTTCATGGGCTATTCGGCTCCCGCCGGCTGCGCCGCCGCGGCCGGGGCGGCATGGCGCTTCGGCGCGCCAACGCGCAGCCGACGATCGCTCAGCGACAGGATGCCGCCCAGGATCATCATCAGCGTCCCGATCCACATCCAGGGCACCAGCGGATTGTGATAGATGCGGGTGACCCAGGCGCCGTCTGTCTCATCGCCCAACACCGCATACAGGTCCTTCATGAAAGTGGTGTGGATGGCGGCTTCGGTGGTCTCGCGCTGCTGCACGAAATATTTGCGCTTTTCCGGCTCCATCACCGTGTAGACCTCGCCGTCCAGGCGCACCGTGAAGGTGCCGCGTTCGATGAAATAGTTGGGGCCGCGCAGGTTCTCCACCTTGTCGAGGGTAAATTCGTAACCCGCCACATCGATGCTGCCGCCCACCTCCATCTCCTGGATCGCCTCGGTGCGCCACAGCGAGGCGCCGGTGATGCCGGCGATGACCACCGCCAGGCCGAAATGGGTCACCGTCATGCCCCAGGCCGACCGCGGAAGGCCGGAGGCGCGCCGAAGGCTGTCGACCAGCGGTCCACGCCCCACGCCGATGCGCTCGGCCAGTCCGGCGACGGTCGCGCAGCCCAGCCAGGCTGCCAATGCGATGCCTGCCATGCCAAGGGGATTGAGTCCCCAAGACAGCCATG
>DAOVHN010000268.1 GCA_030671915.1 Pseudomonadota bacterium | reverse complement strand
TGCCCACGCCCATGTAGAACACGACCGTGTCCGCCCAGGCGAGCGACTCCCAGTTGATGGACGACTCGCCCTGGTCGGGGTCCTCGTGCCCGGTGACGAAAACGACCATCGACGCCGTCCGCCGATCGGTCAGCGGGATGCCCGCATACGCCCCGGCCGCCAACGCAGCCGTCACGCCCGGGACCACCCGAAACGCCACATCATGCTCCTTGAGGGCCTCGATCTCCTCGCCGCCGCGCCCGAAGATGAAGGGGTCGCCGCCCTTCAGCCGCAGCACCCGCTTGCCCTCGCTGGCCAAGCGCACCAGCAGGGCGGAAATGTCCTCCTGGTGCATGGTGTGGTTCTTCGGCGACTTGCCGACATAGATGCGTTCCGCGTCGCGGCGCACAAGGTTCATGATGCCGTCGCCGATCAGCCGGTCGTAGAGCACCACTTCGGCCTGCTGCATCAATCTTAGCGCCCGGAAGGTCAGCAAATCCGGGTCGCCCGGCCCGGCGCCGACCAGCCAGACCTCGCCCCGGGGCGGCCCCTCGGCGCCCCTGGCGGCGGCCTCCAGTTGCGCCTCCATGGCGTGCTCGGCCTCGGTTTCGCGGCCGGCGAAGACCAGTTCGGCCACCGTGCCCTCGAACGCGTCTTCCCAGAAGCGGCGGCGCTGGTCGGCGTCCCCGATCGCCTTGCCCACCCGGCCGCGCCAGCGCCCGGCGAAGCGGGCCAACCGCCCGTAGGCCGCCGGCACCAGGGTCTCGAAGCGCGCCTTCATCATGCGGGTCAGCAAGGGCGCGTCGCCGCCCGACGACACCGCCACCACCACGCCGTCGCGGTCCAGGATCGCGGGCATGACGAACTGGCAGAGTTCCGGCCGGTCGACGATATTGACCGGCACGCCGCAGGCTTCCGCCAGCGCATGCACCCGCTCGTTCAGCGCCTCGTCGTCGGAGGCGCCGAAGGCCAGCGCGCAGCCGTCCAGGTCTTCGCGCGTTACCTCATGGGTGGCGTGCATAAGGCCGCGCCCGGCGATCAGGTTGGCCATGTCGTCGCTGATGTCCGGGGCCAGCACGGTGACCGCCGCGCCCGCGCGCGAGGCCAGTTCAGCCTTGCGGGCCGCCGCCTTGCCGCCGCCGACCACCAGGACGGGGCGATCCTTCACCGCCATGAATAGGGGAAGCAGATCCATGTCAGTCCTGTCCGCCGGCGGCTGCCCAATTGCTCATCGCCGCGCCCCAGCGGGCGGCGGTATCCTCGTCGATATCCATCACGGTGAAGCGCGTTCCCTCCTTGATGCGGATGCGCAGCATGCGCAGGCCGCTTTCGTGGCGCACGTCCTGCAGCGTCACCTGCCTGTTCCAGGGCGCGTCGAAGCGGTCGAGTTCGCTGACCGTCTCGTCGCTCACGGCTTGCCCCGATAGAACGCGCCTTCCAGCAGGAACTCCCAGTTGCGCGGCGTGTCGCGATAGTCCGGCTTCACGTCGAATTGCATATGCAGCGTGCCGTGTTTGGCTTCCTGCTCCACCATCTCCAGCAAATCCTTGAAGGAATTTACCTGCGGATTCTCGATGATGATCTGACTGATATTAATCATGGCCCGGTTCCTTCCATCCTGTCGAAATAACGCGCCCGGTACAACAGGCGCCCCTCTTCACCGTCCTCGAAGGCGGAGCGGTTATGCAGGACATTGTTCCCGATATAGCCTTGTCCAGCCCCCAGACGCCAGTGAAGGGTGTCCGGCCCGTCGGCGGCCAGCAGGCCGGTCAGGAAATCGACGGCCGATTTCGTCGCCGAATCATCGCGCCAGATCACATTCACCTTGCGCGCCGAATAGCGCATATGCAGCGCGCCGCTGGCCGGGTCAACCGAGAAAACGGGGCCCGTGCGCGCCGGCCGGATTTCCTTGCCGCCAGTGGTGTTGGGCGGGATGGTCATGGCCTGGGGATGCATCAGCGCGACGATGTATTCCGGGTTTTCGTCACGCAGCCTGATATAGGCGATTTCCGGGTCCATCAGCGCGTTGGCGCCGCCGCTGGCCGCCGGGCGGCCGCAATGCAGAATCAACCCGCGCACCTGTTCGTCCGCGCTGTTGTAATAGCCGTCGGTGTGCCAGCTCAGCGGCCGGTTGCTGTAGGGGATGTACTCGCCGGCCGCCCCGCCCTCGCGCACCTCCAGCGCGGTGATGCCGTCTTCGTCGGCACAGAGGTTGCTGTCCAGGCGATGCAGCCCGAAGGCGGCGCCCAGTTCCGCCAGCCGCGCCTTCAATTCCCCCGGCGCCAACCCCTCGCCGACATCGCGGCAGGCATAGACCGCCATGTTGGCGCGGCGGCAGCGGTCGAGAATCGCCTTATGCTCGGTCTTGCTCGGACGGCCGGGCGCGGCGATCTCCACCAGCAAATTCTCGGCACGCACCGGCCGGCCGGCCAGCTTCGCGTCGCGCCAGCGAAGATAGGCTTCCGAATCTTCCGGATCGAAGGGGCCGCCTTGCGGGAAACAGTGTGCGGGTTCACCTCTGGCAGGCAATTTTCCGTCCCTCCTTGAGCTGCTGCAAGCAAAAATCGCAGGGTTGGTTAATTTCGAATCGTTACAAAAACAATACCTAGAAGAGTGATTTTCAACCATACTTTTGTGATGCTTATATAGTCCCAAGAGGGGTGCGACAATTCTGCTGGATTCATGTACAATTATTCGAATATGATAAGATACGAATATACGGTATAAGGAATCAACAGGGACCGTCGGCGAGCGCGCAACATTCTTTATCAAGCGGGTGCCGGTAGACGGCTCCGAACAACAGATGAAGCTCGCGCCCCACTGGGTTCAAAATGGGTCAATGAGAGAGCTAGAGTTTTGGAGGAAAACGCGATGGCAAAGAAAAAACACGATACCCCGCTGCTCGACGAACTCGAGTCCGGCCCCTGGCCGAGCTTCGTTACCGGCCTGAAGCGGCTGGCCGACGACGAGGGCAAGCCTTACGCCGGCATGATGAACGACCTTCTGGGTCAGCTGGAACATTCCTACGAGACCCGGACGGGCTACTGGAAAGGCGGCACGGTCAGCGTGTACGGTTACGGCGGCGGCGTCATCCCGCGCTTCTCGGAAGTCGCTGAAGACTATCCCGAATCCAAGGAATTCCATACGCTGCGCGTAATGCCGCCGGCCGGCATGCATTACAGCACCGACCTGCTGCGCAAGATGTGCGACATCTGGGAGGAGTACGGCTCCGGCCTCATCGCGCTGCATGGGCAGAGCGGCGACATCATGTTCCAGGGCGCCACCAGTGAAAACGTGCAGAAGGCTTTCGACGCGTTGAACGCCCCGGAGATCGGCTTCGATATGGGTGGCGCCGGCCCGGCCCTGCGCACCTCGATTTCCTGCGTCGGTCATGCCCGTTGCGAGCATTCCTGCTATGACGAGGTCAGGGCCCACCGCGGCATCATCAACGAATTCCTCGGCGAAATGCATCGCCCCGCCCTGCCCTACAAATTCAAGTTCAAATTCTCGGGCTGCGGGAACGATTGCGCCAACGCGATCCATCGCTCGGATTTCGCCGTGATCGGCACCTGGCGCGACGACATGAAGGTCGACCAGGACGAGGTCAAGGCCTATGTAGCGCGGAACGGCCGCAAGCAGGTGATCGACGAGATCATCACCATGTGCCCGACCCGCGCGCTGAGCCTGAACGACGACGACACGCTGGACGTGGACAACAAGAGCTGCGTGCGCTGCATGCACTGTATCAACGCCATGACCAAGGCGCTGTCGCCGGGCGACGAACGCGGCATCTCCATCCTGATGGGCGGCAAGCGCTCGCTGAAGATCGGCGACCAGATGGGCACGGTCATCGTTCCCTTCATGAAGCTGGAGTCGGACGAGGATTACGAGAAACTGACCGAGCTGGCCGAAACGGTCATCGACTTCTTCGCCGAGAATGCGCTGGAGCATGAGCGTGTCGGCGAGACCATTGACCGCATCGGGCTGTCGAACTTCATCGACGCCATCGGGGTCGAGGTCGATCCGAACATGGTGAACCATCCGCGCACATCTTCCTATGTCAAAACCGACGACTGGAATGAAGAAGCCGCCAAATGGTTCGACCGCAAGGCAGCCAGGGCGAAATCCGAGGCCGCCGAATAAGCGTAAAAGACACTAAGAACGGGAACAGACATCATGAGTGAGGCAACGCAACCGCGCCGCGCGATCGAAAGCGGCGTGCCGGACCCCTTCCCCCATATGCATCCGGTAATGAAGGAAAATTACGGGAAGTGGAAATGGCATGAACGGCCCCGCCCGGGCGTACTGCATCACGTCGCGCATACCGGCGCCGAGATCTGGACGGTGCGCGCCGGCACCCAGCGGCAGATGGATATTCACACCATCCGCAAGCTGTGCGACATCGCCGACAATCTGGCCGACGGCCATGTGCGTTTCACCGTGCGCTCCAACTGCGAGTTCATGGTGGACGACGAGAGCAAGGTCGCGCCGCTGATCGAGAAGCTGGAATCCGAAGGCTTCCCCGTGGGCGGCACCGGCAACTCGGTCTCGATGATCTCCCACACCCAGGGCTGGCTGCATTG
>DAOVHN010000386.1 GCA_030671915.1 Pseudomonadota bacterium | reverse complement strand
GGTTGCCGATGCGATCCGCCATTGGCGGGATCAGGGCTGCGACATGGTGTTGGTGTCCGGCGCCTCGGCCATCACCGACCGGCGCGACGTGATCCCCGCGGCGATCGAGGCCGCGGGCGGCGCCATCGACCATTTCGGCATGCCGGTCGACCCCGGTAACCTGATGCTGATGGCGCATATCGGCGATACCGCGGTGCTGGGCCTGCCCGGCTGCGCGCGCTCACCCAAGCTGAACGGATTCGACTGGGTGCTGCAACGGCTGGCCACCGGCCTCGCCGTCACCAGCGAAGACATCATGGAGATGGGCGCGGGCGGATTGCTTACTGAAATCGCCAGCCGCCCCCTGCCCCGCGCCGAGGCCTGTGCGCCCGCGCCCGTGCAGGCGCCGGCCAGGCCACGCATCGCCGCCGTCATTCTTGCCGCCGGGCAGTCGCGCCGCATGGGACCATCGAACAAGCTGCTGGCCAACGTCGGCGGCAAGCCGATGGTGGTCCATGTCGCTGACGCGGTGCAGACCTCGCAGGCGCGCCCCGTGGTCGCCGTGCTCGGGCATCAGGCCGACGCGGTGCGCGCCGCACTGGCCGGGCGCGACATCATGTTCGTCGAAAATTCCGACTACGCCGATGGCATCAGCGGTTCCCTGAAGCTGGGCCTGCGCGCGCTGCCGCGTGGCGTGGACGGCGCAATCATATGCCTGGGGGACATGCCGCGCGTCACTTCGGTACAAATCGACCAGTTGATCGCCGCCTTCAACCCCGTGGAGGGCCGCGCGATCTGCGTGCCCACCTTCAACGGCAAACGCGGCAACCCGGTGTTGTTCGCGCGGCGTTTCTTCGAGGACATGGAGTCGGTTTCCGGCGACGTCGGCGCGCGCCACCTGATTGGCGAGGCGCCCGAGCTGGTCTGCGAGGTCGAAATGGAGGACCGGGGCGTGCTGCTGGATATCGATACGCCGGAAGCACTGGCCGAGGCCGAACGCACATGAACGACGATCTTTACCAGAAGGCCATTCTCGGCAAGGCGCGCGAAGCGACCGGCGCCGGGACGATGGAAGAACCCGACGCCCACGTTACCGTCGACAACCCGGTTTGCGGCGACCGCGTGACCATGGAGATCCGGTTATCGGACAACGGCGTGGCGGCAGTCGCCCACAAGGTACGCGGATGCCTGCTGTGCGAGGCCGCGGCATCCGTCATCGGGGCAAACGCACCGGGCGCCACGCGCGCGGAAATCGCCGCCGCCAGGGAAGCGGTCACCGCGCTCATCGAAAACGGCGCGGAAATCCCGGCGGACGGCTGGAGCGAGCTGTCCATCTTCCAACCCGTCACCGCCCACAAGAGCCGCTACAACTGCGTCCTGCTACCCTTCGAGGCGTTGAGCCGGGCACTGAAAGCGGCGGACACCGCGGATTAGCCGCCGGTCATCGTAGTAGGTGCGACGACGACTCGCCGCTCCAGGAAATCGAGAACGAGCTGGCCCGCGCCGAGACGGTAGAGGTTGGCGTGGTTGCCCTCGGGCAGGAAATGCCCCTCCTTCGGTTCCGGCGCGGCCTCGTAAAGGCGTCGGGCGAAGCGAACCGGGATGATCCGGTCCCGCTCGCCATGGATCATCAGGATCGGCGCGCGAACCTTGCCGATGCGTGCGACGGAGTCGAATTCGTCCTGGATCAGCATCCTGACCGGCGCAAACCAGAACCTGTCTTCCGCCACATCCGTCATGCTGCTGTATGGATAGACCAGCACAAGGCCGCCGACTTCATGTTCCAGGGCCATGGCGACCGCCACCCCGCTGCCCAGCGATTCGCCATGCAGCACAATCCTGCGTTCGGGGATGCCCTGTGCGCCCACAAAACCAAGCGCTGCCCGGCCATCGGTCAACAGCCCCTCTTCGCTCGCCTCGCCTCCCGCACCCGCATTGTATCGCCAGGTCACAAGCAGCAGTCCGAGCCCGGCATCGATGAATTGCCGGGCCTGACGCTTGCGGTTGCCGACATTGCCGGCATTGCCGTGGAAAAACACGATCGTGGGCCGGGAGCTGTCGGCCGGCGGCTTCCACCAGGCGAGCAGCCTGTAACCGTCGCTGGTTTCGATCCGATGGACGGTCATGTCGGCCAGGCCGGCAGCAGCCAGGTCGGGGACGCGCCGGTCCGGATGATACATCAGGTCGCGCTGGTTCAGATACAGCGCGGCGACCAGAAGCAGGTAGGCGGCAAAGCCAGCGACAACCAGCCATTTGACCGTCCCGAAAAGATATCCACGAAATGACCGTTCGGCCAATATCGCCTCCCACATGCAGGTTCGGCTGCAAGCCTACCCTGAAGTCGTGGGAAATTCGTTAACCCGCCCGCACGCGCGCGGCGCAGCGGTCCATGAAATCCATCACCAGTTGGCCCGCGCCGTGATCGTACAGATCGGTGTGGCGTCCGCCGGGGAAAAAATGGGCTTCTTTCGGCTCAGGCGCGGCATCGTATAGCCGTTCTCCGAAACGGATGGGAATCGTGGTGTCGGCGTCCCCGTGGAACAGCAGGATCGGCGCCCTGACCTTACCGATCCGGGCAAGCGAATCGTAACGGTCGCGGATCAGCCATTTCGCCAGGGCGAACCAGTAGCGGCTATGGGCGACCTCCGCGATACTGCTGTAAGGGGTTTCCAGGATCAGCCCGGCGACGTTGCGTTCCGCCGCCATGGCTACCGCGACACCGCTGCCCAGCGATTCGCCGTAAAGCACGATGCGTTGCTCGGCGATGCCATGACTCTTCACGAATTCGATGGCTTCTCGCGCATCGGCCAGCAGGGCCTCCTCGCTGCCCTTGCCGCCGGCGCCCGCGTTATAGCGATAGGTCGCCAGCAACACGCCGTAGCCTGCCTCGACCATTTCCCTGATCTTGTAGTCGCGCTCGCCGATATGCCCGGCATTGCCGTGGAAATAGACCAGGACCGGATGGTTATGATCCGCCGGCGCATGCCACCAGGCCAGGATTTCCACCGTATCCTCGACGGCGATCCGGATGCTTTCCATCTGCGGAAGGTCGTGGTCGTGCGGGTGCGGCTCCGAATGATCGGGCAAATACATCATGCTCCGCTGGCCCAGATACATGATCACGATTATCGCGACCCAGGCGCCACCGGCATAGAGCAGGATACTCATCATGACCGTTCCTCAATCTTGCCCGCGCGGTGGCCGACATGCCCCGCGTTGCCTTGAAAATAGACCAGTACGGGACGATTGATCGATCGGGCGGGCCGCCACCAGGCGTGGATTTCCATGGTTACCAGTTTGGTTGCGCCGGCCGTCGGTTCAAGTCCATTCCGCCCCGCCGTCGCCGCGGATGAAAAAGAAAAGCAAGGACAGGCCGGACAGGACAGGCGGAGGGAACATGACATTCCGCTTCAGCCCGGACCGGGACAAGGCTGCCTCATAATCCGTTCGCGGGCTATCTGGTGCTGACGAAGCACTCGCCGCCGCGGCTGCGGATTGCTCTGCAAACCGCCTTGGCCGACCCGCTACTCTCCAGCTTTTCAGTGGAAAGCCGGAACAGGGTTCCCTGTGACTGGAACTTCACCG
>DAOVHN010000169.1 GCA_030671915.1 Pseudomonadota bacterium | reverse complement strand
TCGAAGATCACGGCGGCGGTCGGCTGGCTGTTCCAGCCCATCTTGCGTTCCTGCTTGCCGAAGGAAAGCCCCGGCGCGCCCTTCTCGACCAGGATACAGGAAATCCCGTCCGGCCCCTCTGCCCCGGTGCGCGACATCACGGCGTAGATATCGCTGGTCCCGGCGCCCGAGATGAAGGCCTTGCCGCCATTCATCACATAATCGTCGCCGTCTTGCACCGCCCTGGTCTTCAAAGCCGCCGCGTCCGAACCGGACCCCGGCTCGGTCAGGCAATAGCTGGCGATGATCTCCATGGTGACGAGGCGCGGCAGGTAACGCGCCCGCTGCTCGTCATTGCCGAAGCGGTCGATCATCCAGGCGACCATATTGTGGATCGACAGAAACGCGGCGGTGGAGGTGCAGCCAGCGGCCAGCTCCTCGAAAATAACAGCCGACTCGACCCGCCCCAGCGCCGACCCGCCATGTTCCTCGCCGACGACGATGGCCGCCAGGCCGAGTTCGGCCGCCTTGCGCATGACATCGACCGGGAAGATGCACTTCTCGTCCCACTCCGCCGCATGCGGCGCCATCTCTTCGGCGGCAAAGGCCCGCGCCATCTCCTGGATCGCGCGCTGTTCCTCGGAAAGGGTGAAGTCCATGGCTGGGGTCCGTTAAGCTGGGGTGACGGCGTGGGGAACTGGCGCGATCTTATCCCTTGCCAGCCCCCTGTCAATCAGGACCGGACGTCGCTGTCAGTGACAAGTGATATGTCCGTCTCATCCGAACCTCCTTCCACGAAGGTCCGCATCAAACCGGACAGATCACATGTTACATACGACGGACATATCACTTGTTACTGACGCATCACGACGACACCATTGCCACCCCATCCCCCCTCTCCTAAAATCCGCAGCGCTTTGGTAATCGCGAGGAACAACCCTATGACCACTGGCCCAACTCACCCCACCCTCGGCGCTTTTCCCACCAGTCGCATGCGGCGCAACCGGACGAACGATGCGGTGCGCCGGATGGTGGCCGAGAACACGCTTTCTCCCGCCGATTTCATCTGGCCGGTCTTCGCGCTGGAGGGCGACGGACAGCGGGAGGCCGTGGCCTCCATGCCGGGGGTGGAGCGGCTGTCGGTAGATTTGCTGGTGGAGGCGGCGACGGAGGCCTTTTCGCTGGGCATCCCGGCGCTGGCGATCTTTCCCGTAGTGGATCCGGCAGGCAAGACCGACATGGCCGAGGAATCGTACAATCCCGACAATCTGATGAACCGGGCGATCCGGGCCGTACGCGCGGCGCTTCCCGATATGGTGCTGGTCTGTGACGTGGCGCTGGACCCCTACACAAGCCACGGCCATGACGGGCTGATCGTGGACGGCGAGATTGTCAATGACGAGACGGTCAATGTGCTGTGCAAGCAATCGCTGGCCCAGGCCGAGGCCGGCTGCGACACCATCGCGCCGTCGGACATGATGGACGGGCGCATCGGCGCGATCCGCGCGGTGCTGGACGGGGCTGGATATCAGAATGTCCGCATCATGGCCTATGCAGCGAAATACGCGTCGGCTTTCTACGGGCCGTTTCGCGACGCCGTGGGCTCAAAAACCGCGCTGAAGGGCGACAAGCGCACATACCAGATGGACCCGGCCAACTCCGACGAGGCCCTGCGCGAGGTCGCCAAGGACATCGCCGAGGGCGCGGACATGGTGATGGTGAAGCCCGGCATGCCTTACCTGGATATCGTGCGCCGCGTGAAGGACGCCTTCGGCGTGCCCACCTTCGCCTACCAGGTCAGCGGCGAATACGCGATGCTAATGGGCGCGGCGGAACGCGGCTGGCTGGACGGCGAAAAAGCCATGCCAGAAGCCCTGATGGCCTTCAAACGCGCCGGCGCCAACGGCATTCTCACATACGCCGCGCTGGACATGGCGCGCAAGATGGCGGGGTAGGGAAGAGAAGTTAACCACGTGACGTAACCGCGGGTGGGATTCTACCCCGTAAAGGCCTGGATGCCCGTCTGTGCACGGCCCAGGATCAGGGCGTGGATGTCGTGGGTGCCTTCGTAGGTGTTGACGGACTCCAGGTTCATCATGTGGCGGATGACGTGATATTCGTCGGAGACGCCGTTGCCGCCATGCATGTCGCGGGCGACCCGGGCGATATCCAGCGACTTGCCGCAATTGTTGCGCTTCATCAGCGAAATCATCTCCGGCGTCGCGCGCCCTTCGTCCATGAGCCGGCCCAGCCGCAGGACCGACTGCAGGCCGAGCGTGATTTCGGTCTGCATGTCGGCAAGTTTCTTCTGGACCAGTTGGGTGGCGGCCAGCGGGCGCCCGAACTGCTTGCGCTCCAGCGTGTAGGTGCGCGACGCGTGCCAGCAGAACTCCGCCGCGCCGATGGCGCCCCAGGCGATGCCGAAGCGCGCCTTGTTGAGGCATCCGAAGGGGCCTTTCAGCCCCTCGACATTCGGCAGCAGATTTTCCTCCGGCACGAAAACATCGTCCATCACGATCTCGCCGGTAATCGAGGCGCGCAACGAAAACTTGCCCTCGATCTTCGGGGTCGTCAGCCCCTCCATGCCGCGTTCCAGGATGAAGCCGCGGATCACGTCGTCCTCTGTCTTGGCCCAGACGATCATAATATCGGCGACGGGCGCATTGGTGATCCACATCTTGGCGCCCTTGAGGCGGTATCCACCGCTGGCCTTGACCGCGCGGGTACGCATGCCGCCGGCGTCGGAGCCGTGGTCGGGCTCGGTCAGGCCAAAGGCGCCGATGATCTCGGCGGTGGCGAGGCGGGGCAGGTATTTCTGGCGCTGCTCCTCGGTGCCGTAGGCGTGGATCGGATGCATCACCAGGCTGGACTGGACGCTCATCATCGAGCGGTAGCCGGAATCGACGCGCTCGACCTCGCGCGCGACCAGGCCATAGCAGACATGGTTTAGCCCGGCGCAGCCGTATTTTTCCTCCAGCGTGCTGCCCAGGAGACCCAGCGCCCCCATCTCGGTGAAAACATCGCGGTCAAAGGTCTCGTTACGGTTGGCCAAGAGAATTCGCGGCATCAGTTTTTCCTGGGCATAGTCCCGCGCGGTATCGCGTACCATGCGCTCCTCTTCGCTGAGCTGGTCGTCGAGCAGCAGCGGATCGTCCCAGACGAAAAGGGGGCGCGAGGAAGGCTTGCCGGAAGGTGCGGAAGGGTGGGGTGCGGACATGTCGGGACTCCCGGAAAATCTGGTTTCTGGCGCGCTCACGGCGCGATCTTGCGCGTTATATATCCGATTTCATGCCGCAGTGCAGCAAAGAATTTCAAAGCCGCGAAAAAGGCCGGTCCAATCGAACCGGCCTTGCCGTTTCCGTGCGGGCCCTTAATACCCGGGAGTATTACTTCTTGGCGTGCTTCGGCGCGGTGCGAGTCTTGCGGCCAAGACCGATTTTCTTGGCGAAGTCCGAGCGTTCCTTGGCGTAGGCCGGCGCCACCATCGGATAATCCGGCGGCAGACCCCAGCGCGCGCGATATTCTTCGGGCGTCAGATTGTAAGTTGAACGAAGATGACGCTTCAGCATTTTCAGCTTCTTGCCATCTTCCAGGCAGATAATGTGGTCGCGGGTCACCGACTTGCGCACCGGCACCGCCGGCGTCGGCTTGACGTTGCGGCCGCCGGTTTCCAGATCGTGAAGCGAGCCGTAAACGGTGCTGATAACGACTGAAATTTCGCCCGTGGGGAGAGAATTATTGCCAACATAGGCAGAGACGACATCCGCCGTCATTTTAAGAATCTCTCCCTTAGAGCCATTTTCCTTTGAGGTATCTGTCATTTCCCTATGTCCCGATCCAAGGTTGTCTATTCGAATATTGCAGTTTCTAAATAGAAGAGTCAAATGATTCTGTATTCGACGTTAACTATATTTATTAACACCATCAGTTAGTTATAAAGATGGCTCTGTGAATATTAACCATATCCCCGCGATATCTTGATGATGACTCTGCGGATTTCCCTAAATACGGTAGCTGGCTTGAAGCAACATTTTTTAGCCGGTAAGACCATAATTTTCCCTGCGAGGCTTTGACAAGGAGGGGCATGGCCGTTAAATCGCAGGACAGAGGTGGGCTGGCATGCCCCCTCGACATATGGTATCTCTAGCCGTTCGAATTACAGGGACTTGTGTCGGCACCCGAAAACGGGTGCGGCGATATCGGGGGCATAACGGGCTTTAATGGCGCAGAACGTGATCGCGATAGCCTCGGACCATGCCGGTTTCGAGGTGAAAGATGAGGTGAGCAAGCTGCTGGCCGAGTTGGGTCACGAAGTTGTAGATCTTGGCTCGAATGGTCCGGAATCTGTGGACTATCCGGATTTCGCCGACGCCATGGCGATGGCCATATTGGACGGCCGGGCGTCGCGGGGCATCCTGGTATGCGGGACGGGTATCGGTATCTCGATCGCCGCAAACCGGCATCGCCATATCCGCGCGGCCCGCTGCTGCGATGCGACCGACGCACGGCTGGCGCGCCTGCACAATGACGCCAATGTGCTGGTGCTGGGCTCGCGCACCAGCGGGTGGGAGACCGCGCGCGATTGCGTGCTGGCCTTTCTGAACACGGAATTCGAGGGCGGCCGCCATCAGCGGCGCATCGACAAAATGTCGTGACGGCCAGCGTCGGCACAAGCGTAATAACACTTTCAAGGGCAACAGGATTAAAATGAACGACAGTGCATCCTATTCGGACAGAGCATACCTGGACCGCTTTTTCGGCGAGGAACTGGCGGACCGCGATCCCGACCTCTTCGCCTCGCTCGAGGACGAGCTGCATCGCCAGCAAAACCAGATCGAACTTATCGCGTCGGAAAATATCATCAGCCGCGCGGTGATGCAGGCGTCGGGTTCGGTGCTGACCAACAAATATGCCGAGGGCTATCCCGGCCGGCGCTATTACGGCGGTTGCGAGTATGTCGATGTGGCCGAATCCCTGGCAATCGAACGGGCGAAGAAACTGTTCGACTGCAAGTTCGTCAACGTGCAGCCCCATTCCGGCGCCCAGGCCAACGGCGCGGTGATGTTGGCGCTGGTCAAGCCGGGCGACACCATCATGGGGCTGTCGTTGGCCGCCGGCGGGCATCTGACCCATGGCGCGCCGCCGGCGCTGTCGGGCAAATGGTTCCACGCGGTGCAGTATGGCGTGCGCGAGGATACCGCCCAGATCGATTACGACGAGGTCGAGAGGCTGGCCAACGAGAGCAAGCCGAAGCTGATTATCGCCGGCGGATCTGCCTATCCCCGGATCATCGATTTCGCCCGCTTCCGCAAGATCGCCGATTCCGTCGGCGCGCTGTTAATGGTCGATATGGCGCATTTCGCCGGGCTGGTGGCCGCGGGGATTCATCCCAGTCCGTTGCCGTACGCGGATGTCGTCACCACCACCACGCATAAGACGCTGCGTGGCCCGCGCGGCGGCATGATCCTGTCCAACAACGAGGATATCGGCAAGAAGATCAATTCGGCCGTTTTCCCGGGTCTGCAGGGTGGGCCGCTGATGCATGTTATCGCGGCCAAGGCAGTGGCCTTCGGCGAGGCGCTGACGCCGGAATTCAAGACCTACAGCCAGGCGGTCGCGGGCAACGCCAAGACGCTGGCCGCCACCCTGGTCGAGGGCGGGCTGGACATCGTGTCTGGCGGCACCGATACGCATCTGATGCTGGTGGACCTGCGGCCCAAGGGCCTGACCGGCAATATCTCGGAGGAAAGCATGGAACGCGCCTCCATCACCTGCAACAAGAACGGTGTGCCCTTCGACCCGGAAAAGCCAATGGTAACCTCCGGTGTGCGGCTTGGCACGCCGGCGGCGACTACGCGGGGCTTCGGCGAGGCTGAATTCCGGCAGGTCGGCGAGATGATCGTCGAGGTGCTGGACGGGTTGGCGGCCAATCGCGAGGACAACAGCGCGGCCGAGGCTTCGATCCGGGCGCGGGTCGAGGATCTTTGCGGCAAGTTCCCGATCTATTCGGGCATGAACTG
>DAOVHN010000522.1 GCA_030671915.1 Pseudomonadota bacterium | reverse complement strand
GAACCGTTGGCGACGATTACCACATGATCGTCGTTGCCGATGCCCAGTTTGCCGATCAGTTTCTCCAGATGATCGACCGGCGGCAGCGCGCCGGCGACCTTATGGCCGTTCTTCTCGGCATCGACGCGCCATTTGTCCTTCATGTAGTGGGTGTAGACCGCGCCCGGGATATGGCCCTTGGCGTAGGCTTGCGCGTTGCCGGTCACATCAAGAAACACGATACCCGACTTGCCCAGATTGCGCTTCGCCCAGGCCGCGTCGACCAGCGGATCGGCCGCCTGCGCGGGGGTGGCGACAAGCGCCAGAAACAGGGTGAAGCCCGCCAGCTTCAGATTTTTCAACATTTTCAGTCTCCAGATGTTTTTTGTTATTCGGGCGCGACTCTTCATGCCCTCTCGCGAGAAATCTAGCACGGACCCGGCGGCGGGCCAGACAGGACAGCAATCAATTTTAAGTGCTTTACTCCAGGCTTATGAGCATATAGTATTAACATTATAACCTTTCGAATCGCGAAAGTTTTTCCATGTATCCCGCCGCCGTCTCTTCCGACGCCTATGGCCCGCTTTACAGCCGCATCGCCATGCTGCTGCGGCAGCGGATTCTGGGCGGGCAGTGGGCGCCGCAAACACAGATTTCGACGATCGAGGGGCTTATGGCCGAATTCGGCGCCTCGCGCGTCACCATCCGCCTGGCGCTCGACATGCTGGAGCGCGACGGGCTGATCGAACGCTTCCGGGGGAGGGGCACCTTCGTCACAGACCGCGGCGATGGCCTCTACCGCATCCGGCTGGGCACGAGCTGGCGCTCCCTGATCGAGGCGCTGGAAGGCACGAAGCCACGCCTGCTGGAAACAGTCGACGACGTTTTGCCGCCGGGCGACGAGGGGCTCGACTGTCGCCTCGCGGAATCCTACAGCCGCCTGAAGCGCGTTCATGTGCGCGATAATGTGGCCTTCGCGGTAATGCATATCTATCTGGACCGGCGCTGGTACGAGCGGGCGGCGGGCCGTTTCAACCATGAACTCGTCATCCCCGTTCTGCAGTCCCTGGCGGGGCTGAAGATCGGCCATGCGCATCAGTCGCTTTCCATCGGCTGCGCCGAGCCGGATGTCGCCGCCCATCTGGGCGTGCCCATCGGCGTGCCCGTCGGCATGCTGCGCCGGGTGATCTGCGACGAAGACGGGGTCGCCGTCTATGTCGGCGATTTCACCTATCGCGGCGACATGATCCGCATGGAAGTCGACCTGATCCTGTCGGAGGACGACGACGGGTGATCAACGAGCTTGAGGTCAGAATAAAGCGTGGCGGCGCGGGCGGCGGTTACGAAGACTTCCGCGTGCCCCAGCGCGAAAACCAGACGGTGCTCGACGTGGTGACCTGGATTCAGCGCGAGGCGGACCCGACACTGACCTATCGTTTCGCCTGCCGGGTCGGCGTCTGCGGGTCGTGCGCGATGACGGTGAACGGGCGGCCGCGCTGGACTTGCCGCACCCATGTCTCGAAGGTTGCCGGCGATGGGCGGCTTGTCATCGAGCCGCTGGCGAACCTGCCGGTCATCAAGGACCTGGCGAGCGACATGACCGGATTTTTCGAGAAGTGGCAGGCCGCGCGCGGGCGCTTCGAGGCGGCGATTTCCCGCGACGACCCGCTGGTCCCGGTCTCGCCGACAAGCCCTGAGCGGCGGGAAGCCGACGCCGCCATAGAATGCATCAATTGCGGGGTCTGTTACAGCGCCTGCGACGTGGTCGCCTGGAACCCGGACTATCTGGGCCCGGCGGCCCTGAACCGCGCCTGGGCGGCCTGGAACGACGTTCGCGACGGCGACCGCGACGGCCTTTTGCGCACGGTGGGCGGCGACGCCGGCTGCGGCAACTGCCATTCGCACCAGTCCTGCGCCGAACACTGCCCGGTGGAGATCAATCCCACGCGCTCGATCGCCGGGTTGAAGCGCGCCAGTCTGGTGGCGTTGCTGAAGGGAGGGGCCTGATGAGCATCCGTCTCTACCTGCTGCAAAGGGTATCGGCCGCGATCCTCGCCGTCCTCGTCCTGATGCACCTGGCGGTTATCGCCTATGCCGTGCAGGGCGGGCTCAGCGCCGAAGAGATATTGTCGCGCACCCGGGGCAGTCTGGGATGGGGACTGTTCTACGGGCTGTTCGTCCTGACGGTCGCCGTTCACGGCTCGATCGGCCTGCGCGGCATCCTGACTGAATGGACGCGCCTCGGGCGCGGCGCGGCGAGCGGGGCGGCTTGGGCGAGCGCGGCGATCCTCCTGGCGCTGGGGCTGCGCGCGGTCTGGGCGGTCACGGCATGATCCGGCCCAGCCGCAATCATCCGGGCTACTGGGCCTTCCTGCTGCATCGCCTGTCGGGACTGGCGCTAGTGTTGTTCCTGCCGGTCCATTTCCTCGTGCTCGGTATGGCATTGAACGAGTCCGCCTTCGACGCGGCGATCGCCTGGACGGACCAGCCGCTGGTCAAATTCGGCGAATGGGGGGTCGTGGTGTTGCTGGCCTTGCATATGACCGGGGGTATCCGCCTGCTGGCGCTGGAGTTCCTGACCTGGTCGGAAGGGAGCAAGGCGCATATCGCGGCGAGCCTGGGCGCGGCCTTGCTGTTCGG
>DAOVHN010000276.1 GCA_030671915.1 Pseudomonadota bacterium | reverse complement strand
GAACCGGAAGAACATGCGGCCGCCATGAAAATGACGGCCAGCATGATCATTATTGTCACCAAGGGCCTTTTCCTACCCACGTCCAGCCCTTTAGCGCTTCTTATTCCTGACATTTTTTTCTCCGCGCCCTGCAGTCCGGCGACAGCATCCCCACACCCGGCTGTCGCCTCCAAAACTCCCTCAAACAACGGGACGATCATTTGATTATTCCATTTTCTGGCCACATTTTCGCCGCAAATCGGCACACCTGCCCCGACCGCTTCGGCGAGGCCCCTCGGGGGCTACCGAAATCTCAATATTTTCAAAGAGATAATAGCATTAACCATATACTTCACATTTTATTGTAATTTGTATCATTTAGCGTATTTGGGAAGAATCAGGCTGTCTTGGCGCTGAAGGCGGCCTCTGCGCCGCCACATTTGCCACATTGATCGCGCAGGCGAACAGGGCAATATTGGGTGACCCGCCGAAATCGGGGTAACGGAGATCCAAATGCGCAGGGCCTGATTGGAGATTGGTCCGGTTGCCCTAACAGCGGCGCTGTTTGGCGCGCCAACGCCCGGACATTGGGCGAGGAGGTCTATTTTCAGGAGCAACCGGAGACCGCTCCACCCGGAGGGCCGCCGCGCGCCATCAAATGGGTCTTTATCAGCGAGCTTCGGTATTAGCCGGTTATTCGGGCATGCCTGCTCCGCGCAGGGCGTCGATAAAACGGTCCAGATCGTCCGCCTGCTTATATGCGGTGCTTTCGCCGAGCGCGGCGAGGGTGAGGCGGGGCTGGATGGCGAGCGCTTCCTGCACCGCCCATTCGGCGCTGTCGCCGTCCCCCGAAAGCTGATGGGCCGCGGCCAGGAACTGGTGCGCCACCAGGAAGGCCGGGTTGCTGCCCTTCACCCTCTCGAACCGGGCAATCGCCTCGTCAAGCTCGCCGAGTTGGTAGAGCGATTGCCCCTCGATGAAGATATAGAAGAAGGGCGCCCGCGGGTTCAGCTTCAGCGCCAATCGAATCGACGCCAGACCTGTTTCGGGATCCCCGGCATAATTGGAGGCAAGTCCGAGAAATGCATGGGCGTCCGCGTAGCTGGGATCGAGTTCGATCGCCCGTTTCGCCGCTTCTACCGCCTCGCCATGCTTCTTGCGGTAGAGCAGCACATTGCCCACGGCGAAATGAACCTGGTGAACCTTGTCGTTCAACGCCAAGGCGGCCTTTGCATGTTTCATCGCCTTGCTCGCCGTATCGTCATGGTCCGCGCTCCAGTCGAAGGCAAGGTCCATGGCATAGCTTAGCGCGACGTCGGCATGGGCGCGCGCGTAGGTGGGGTCGATACCGGCGGCCTGTGCGAAGAAATCGCGCGCCTCAGCGTTCGTTTCCCGGGTAAATCGGCGAAATCGCTCCAGTCCGCGCAACAGCAGGTCGTAAGCCTCCGGATCGACGTCGTCCGCGGTCGATAGCTCCTCCTGTTCCTTGCCGGTGAGTTCTACGGCGAGTGACGAGACGATCTTGCGCACCACCTCGTCCTGCAATTGGAAAACGTCCGTGATTTCGCGGTCGAAGCGTTCGGCCCACATATGATGGCCGGTCCGGGCATCCACCAGCTGCGCATTGATGCGCACGCGCTCGCCAATACGGCGCACGCTGCCCTCGACCACGTAGTCCACGCCAAGTTCTTCTGCGACCTGCTGGACCTTTACGGCGCGGCCCTTGTAGGTGAAGGTCGAGTTGCGCGCGATGACGAACAAGCCGGAAACGCGTGAAAGGTCGGTGATCAGGTCTTCCGACATGCCGTCGACGAAGTATTCCTGCTCCGGGTCGCCGCTGAGATTGTCGAAAGGCAGGACGGCGATCGCGGGAACGGTAATGCCGTCGGCGCTGAATGAAGGGGGCGTCTCGTCGCCCGGCAACGCCAGCAGGACGCCGAGAACCGCCACCAGGATACTCAGCCCCAGGATCGCGAAGCCCTTCCAGGAACGCGCGGCGACGGCCATTTTTTTCGGGGCGGGGGTGACGGCTCCCTCCGGGGGCGGGTTCGCATCGATCCGGTATACACGGACCGGTTCGGAAATATTTTTCAGTTGAAGCTCACCCAGGTCCTCGGCCTGAAGTCGCAGTTTCCTGCCGACCTGTTCATAAGCGCCAGAAGACAGGCAAATCCCGCCCGGTTCTGCCATGGCCTCCAGACGGGCGGCGACATTGACGCCATCGCCGAAGATATCGCCCTCCTGGACCAGCACGTCGCCAAGATTGATGCCGATCCGGAAAACAAACCGCCTGTCCTCGGGCAGGGGCTCGTTGCGCGCCGCCATCCGGCGCTGCCACGCCATGGCGCAGCGGGTTGCTTCGACGACGCTGGGGAATTCGGCAAGGATGCCGTCACCTGTCAGCTTTACGATTCTGCCGCCATGTTCAGCGATGGCGGGATCGACGATTTCCTGCTGGACGGCACGCAGTTCAGCGAGCGTGCCAGCCTCGTCCTCGCCCATCAGACGGCTGTAGCCGACCACGTCGGCCGCCAAAATCGCGGTCAGCTTTCTGGTCACCTCCTGTCCCGTCATTACATGTCCATTAGATTTGGATCTATACGGAAAGCTAACGCGGCTTGCGCGAGAAGTCCATCCGTGACCCATATGGATGAATGCGGGTATGCGGCGATGCGTCGCCTGTAAAATATGTGAAACGGACTGGACCGGCGGCTGGCGAGGCGGCATCATGGCATTATGTCAAATGGACAAGGGGAGTGTGCGAGACTGTGCTGCTGAACAAAGGATATGATGGCGACCTGACCGCGGCGGAGGGATGGAAGTTCCTGGAGGAGGACGCTGACGCGCTGCTGATCGATGTGCGCACGATCGCCGAATGGATATATGTCGGCCTTCCCGACCTGTCGGAACTGGGCCGCACCGTCGTCTGCGTGCAATGGAACCAGTGGCCCAACATGGAGGTAAATCCGGATTTCGTGCCTCATCTCGAGGCCGAGGGCGTCACCCGCGACCGGTCCTTGCTGTTGATCTGCCGGTCGGGCATACGATCGCGCGACGCCGCGGTGGCCCTGACCAGCGCCGGCTTCGGCCCCTGCTACAATATATCCGACGGGTTCGAGGGCGACCTCGACGGCGCCAAGCATCGCGGGACATCAAACGGCTGGAGGGTCTCCGGCCTGCCCTGGGTTCAGCAATAATAATACCAAGGCTTGCCGCAATCCGGACTTGCGCCCCCGGCGGGTCCCTTGCTAATTTCATATTCGAAAAATCTAAACTATCGCCGCGGCTAGAATCGCTGGCGTCTCGCCCGCCCAAGCAAACGTTCGCGGCCGGGCGGGCTGTGCTGTTGAGAGGAAACGACTATGGAAGAGATGGAGATCGGCACCGTCGTGGCCGTCGCCGGTTTCGTGCTGGGCGGCGTCTTTGGCGCCACCGCGCACCGCACCAATTTCTGCACCATGGGGGCCATTTCAGACATGGTGTTCATGGGCAACTGGAACCGCATGCGGGCCTGGATGATGGCGATCGCGGTGGCGATGCTGGTCAGCCAGGCGATGCACGCCCTCGAGATCGTCGATTTGACCGAGTCGATATACCTCACCACCAATTTCGGCTGGGCCGGGGCCATTATCGGCGGGCTGATGTTCGGCTTCGGCATGACGATGGGCGGCGGTTGCGGCAACAAGACACTGGTCCGGCTCGGCGCGGGGAACCTGAAATCGCTGGTGGTCGCCGTCGTGCTGGGCATCTTCGCCTATATGACGCTGCGCGGGCTGATCGGCATGGGGCGGGTCGAACTGGAAGCCGCCGCCAATCTGGACCTGTCGGAAAATTACGAGTCTCAGGGCATACCCGACCTGCTGGCGGGATTGACCGGCGCGTCGGCCGAGATGCTGCGCTGGGTCGTGACCATCCTTCTGGGCGGCGGCCTTCTTGCCTTCTGCTTCAAGGATGCCGGTTTCAGGGCCTCGAAGCGCGACATGGCCGCCGGGTTGATCATCGGGATTCTGGTGCCGGCCGCCTGGTATGCGACCGGCGTCATCGGCTATGACGATTTCGACCCGACGCCGCTGGGCTCCTTTACCTTCGTGAACCCGACAGGCGAGAGCATCATGTATCTGATGACCTTCTCGGGCGCGACCATCAATTTCGGGATTGCGGTGGTCGGCGGCGTCATCGCCGGATCGTTCGTCATGGCTATGGCGACCAAATCCTTCCAGATCGAAAGTTTCACCGACGCCAGCGACATGGTCCGCCATTTGATCGGCGCGGCGCTGATGGGCACGGGCGGCATCCTGGCGATGGGCTGCACAATCGGCCAGGGCATCACCGGCATGTCAACGCTGGCGCTGGGTTCGTTAATCGCACTGGCCTCGATCATCGCCGGCGGCGTCTACGGCATGAAATATCTTGAAGAGGGCAGCTTCGGCGGCGCACTGACGGCGATGTTCTCGCGCGGCTGACCGG
>DAOVHN010000391.1 GCA_030671915.1 Pseudomonadota bacterium | reverse complement strand
TTCCAATCCTTCCGGCGCAAGGCGATTTCACTGGGCGTGGATTATATCAAGGGCGCGGTGACCGGGATCGAGCGAGACGGCAACCGCATTACCGGCGTCACCCTGGACAATGGCGAGCGAATCGCCTGCGGCACGCTGGTCAACGCGGCCGGGCCCTGGGCGGGGGATGTGGCGGCGCTGGCCGGGGTCGACCTGCCGGTTCGGCCGCGCAAACGCTTCGTCCATGTCATCGACTGCCGCACGCCGATCCCCGATTGCCCGATGGTGATCGATTCATCCGGCGTCTATTTCCGGCCGGAGGGGGCGACATACCTGACCGGTGTTTCGCCGCCCAAGGACAGGCCGGACGAGGACTGTTACGATTTCGAGATGGACTGGTCGCTGTTCGAGGAACGGGTCTGGCCGGCGCTGGCCCATCGCGTGCCGGCCTTCGAGGCGATCAAGCCGCTAAGCGCCTGGGCCGGGCTGTACGACTATAATACCGTGGACCAGAACGCGATCCTGGGGCCGCATCCGGAAATCGGCAACCTGTTGTTCGCCAACGGCTTTTCCGGCCACGGCATGCAGCAGACCCCGGCGGTGGGGCGGGTAACCGCCGACTGGGTCATCCACGGCGAGGCGCGGGCGGTGGACGTGTCTGTCTTCGGGTATGGGCGTTTTGCCGAGGGAAGGCTGGTCAAGGAAGTGAATGTGATTTGATCAGGGGGTGGACACTCGAGACTTGCCGGCCGAAAGCCAAAAGATTCACAGATTCAGGATACGGTCAGAACCGCACGAACGGCGCGGCCCGCCGACGCGGTAAAATCGCCTTCGGCGGTAAAACAGAATCTGTCGGTGAGATTGAGCAAAGCCATACGGCCCCCTTCGATGCCGTCGATGAAAGTGTCGCCGCGCAGGCCCTGGGTCACGGCCGCTTCCGCCACCATGGGCATGCCGGAATCGACTAACAGTCGCAGGTTATGCCGGGCCTTCGCCAGCGCCTCGTCTATCCTGGCGGCGCGTTCCCATAATTCGCCGACCGGCATGCCGGACTCGGCGGTGATTACGTCGATGAGTGCGGAATCCCTCTCCAGAATATTCGGCACTTCGCCCGCCCATGGCGATACGGGGCCAGACGGGATATCGGGGGCCGCCCGCGCATCCGGGTCTACGACGGGATCGAGCAGTTGGGGAATCATATCGTCGCCTTCTACCGGTATGCGCCGCGCGTGCCCAAGCAGGGCTTCGGCTAACGCCAGAATGCTCTGTGCGTTGAAGCGGATCGCCCGCATGGCCTCCAGCGCCTTCGCCCGTTCATCCTCGTGGCCAGCCTGCTCTTGGTCCGGTAGCCGGTCCGCCTTGCGTCCCCTTGCATGCGCCCACAGCGCCTTGCGCAGCGTCGCCGCCAGAGCAAACTCCGAACTCTGCATTTCCTCTTCGGGATCGTCGGGAATAACAGGATCGGGCGGTTCGGCAATCTCCCCGGCAGGTCTGCGTCCATCCACCAGCTGGTCGTGCCAGCCGACCAGCACCGACCGGACCGGCGGGGCGTCGCACAGCGCGTCCAGAATATCATCGTGGGCAGCCGCGATGCGCCGGACCAAGCGGCGCTGCACGGCGGGCGATCGGATTTTCCGGTATTCCCAGCGATAAAGGCGAATTAATGCCTGCCCCTCGATTTCCCGGATGTGCCGCCGGGCCGTGGAGAATTGCGCGGCGATTTTCTCGAGCTTCGCACTGGTGTCGGCATCGACACCGAATCGCTGTCTGAGCATGGTTCGCTGTTCGGGCGTCAGATTGTCGAACAGCCTATCAGCGACCCCTTCGGCCAAATTGGACGGGCCGGGATCGATGGCCAGAAGACGCAGAAAACGCGCCCATCCGCCGAGCAGCTTTTTGAGAAACGGTTCCGCCATGCAATCCCTATTGCCAATTCCCCTCTTGAATAGATAGGAAGAACTGCCTGAGGTTGAAAGCCGGAATCGGCAATCAATTGTCCAGAACCGCCACGCTGTCGCGTTAACGGACTTCGCCGCTCGCCACGTCCAGCGTCATCAAATCCTCGCCCATGGTGACCTTGCCCGGGAAATCCGCCGAGACCTCTTCACGTAGCGCCTCGGTGTCGCAATCCGGCGGCACGAAGTGGGTGAGCACCAGCCATTTTACGCCGGCCTTCGCCGCGACCTTGCCGACGTCGGACGAGAGCGTGTGGTAGGACGCGACTTGTTCGATCGTCTCGGCCGTGCGCCGGCCTTCGATCGGTTGCATCTCGCGATGGACGAAGACCTCGTGCAACAGCAGGTCGGCGCCTTGCGCGGCCTCGGTCAGCGCGTCGCAGGGCCTTGTGTCGCCGGAGATTACCAGCTTCGCCTCGTTCGTCTCGAAGGTGTAACCATAGGCGTGGCGGACGGGCTTGTGATCGACCTCGACGGCGCGCACGCGCATGGCGCCGAATTCCACCATCTCGTCCGGCTTGAGTTCGATTACCTCGGTCTGCAGGGCGAGGGCGGAGGGGCGGCGTTCATGTTCGATGCGCCGTTCCATCTCCGACTGCCACAGTGAAACCATCCCGTCCACATAGGCGTAGGTTCCCTGCGGGCCGAACACCCGCATTGGCCGGTCGCGACCCTGATGCCAGGACGAAATTATCAGTTGGAACAGGTCGACGACATGGTCGGAATGCATATGGGTCAGCAGCACCGCATCGATATCCCGCCCGCTGATCCCCGCCTGCGCCATCCGCTGCGTTACGCCCGAGCCGCAATCGACCAGCACGGCGGTATCCCCGTGGCGCACGATCTGCGCCGGTCCGTATCGTTCCGCGTGGACGGCCGGGCAGCCGGTGCCGAGAAGGGTGAGGTGCATGAAGAAAGTCCGGGCGGTCAGTTAATCCGAACGGCCCTTATAAACCACGGAGACACAGAGACACAGTGGGAGTTTCGTAATTCCCGGGAATCGTGCGCGGCGCTGCGGTCCGGAAGGGATTTACCGCAGAGGACGCAGAGGGCCGCGGAGAAGGCGCAGAGTTCTTATCGTCCTTGCCTGCATTTCTCTGCGATCTAATGGAATCATACAGGTAAAGAGGTTCAAGGATATTTTCCTCTGCGCCTTCTCCGCGGCCCTCTGCGTCCTCTGCGGTTAAGCAGTCGAGTGACCGCGAGCGGCACGGTCAATTACAAGTTTGCGCAGACAAACGTCCCTCTGAGTCTCCGCAGCCCAACAAAAAAAGAGAGGCCCGAAGGCCCCTCTTTCGATCCGATTTTAGTTCCCCGACCCTAATGGTCCAGGAAACTGCGCAGCTTGCGGCTGCGGCTGGGATGTTTCAGTTTCCGTAGCGCCTTGGCCTCGATCTGGCGGATGCGTTCGCGGGTGACCGAGAACTGCTGGCCAACTTCCTCGAGTGTATGATCGGTGTTCATGCCGATGCCGAAGCGCATGCGCAGCACGCGTTCCTCGCGCGGGGTCAGGCTGGCCAGCACCAGCGTCGTGGTCTCGCGCAGGTTGGACTGGATCGCCGCATCCGCCGGCAGGATCGCGTTCTTGTCCTCGATGAA
>DAOVHN010000144.1 GCA_030671915.1 Pseudomonadota bacterium | reverse complement strand
GGCCCTCCGTCCAGGATCAGCGCCACCGCATCGCCCAGCTCGTCGGCGACATGTTGCGCCGTCGGCGGGCTGACCTTGCCGGAGCGGTTGGCGCTGGGGGCGGCGAGCGGGCGGGCGGCCTCGGCCAGGAAGGGCCGCGCGCTGCGATGCGCCGGCATGCGAATCGCCACCGTGCCCAGCCCGGCGCTCGCCAGTTCCGATATCCCGCTGTCCGCCCGGCGCTCGACCACCAGGGTCAGCGGCCCGGGCCAGAAGCGCGAGGCCAGCTCCTCGGCCCGCTTGTCGAACTCGCCGATGCGGCGCGCGGCGATCATGTCCGGCACATGCACGATCAGCGGGTTGAAGCGCGGCCTGCCCTTGGCCTCGAAGATCGCCGCCACCGCCTCGCCATTGGTGGCGTCCCCGCCCAGCCCGTAAACCGTCTCGGTCGGGAAGGCGACCAGCCGCCCGGCGCGGATATGCTCGGCCGCGATGGCGATGGACCGGTCGTCGAGGGGGAGTATCGGTGGCATGGCCACGTTATCGCGCGGGGCTACCCACATAGCAAGAGCCGCCAGCCAGGCTGGCGGCTCAGGACATTAAGATGTCGTTTCGATGTCGGTTTCGACCATCCGCGGTAATGACCGGAACCCGAGATACCGCACGGTGTTGCGGCGTCTAATCTGGCCTGCCTCGAAGGCATCAGCCGTGAAAATACTGTGCGCCCGATGGCCCGGATCGTCAAGAAAAACCGGCCTGTCCGAGGCGTTTTGACCTAAAATGTGATCGGTGTTCGCGGACTGTTCCGACGCACGCAAACAAGTCCTGTCATTCCGTGGTTGTGATGAGCGGGCCACGCCGCTAATTTCGCGCCGGCATTCAGGAAACGGAGAAAGCGAATGACGAAATACAGGATCGCGGTCATCCCGGGCGACGGCATCGGCAACGAGGTGGTGCCGGCCGGCATCGAGGTGCTGGAGAAGGTGGGCGGCAAACTGGGCATCGAATTCCAGTGGGACGAATTCGACTGGAGCTGCGAGCGCTATCACAATGTCGGCGCGATGATGCCGGAAGACGGGCTGGACCGGATCGGCGGCCATGACGCGATCTATCTGGGGGCCGTCGGTTTCCCCGGCGTGCCGGACCATGTCTCGCTCTGGGGCCTGCTGATCCCGATCCGCCGCAAGTTCAACCAGTATGTCAATCTGCGCCCGGTGCGCCTGTTCGAGGGCGTGGCCTCGCCGCTGGCCGGCCGAAAGCCCGGCGACATCGATTTCTATGTGGTGCGCGAGAATGTCGAGGGCGAATATTCCGAAATCGGCGGGCGCATGAACCACGACACGCCGGAGGAATTCGTCACCCAGCTGAACGTGTTCAGCCGCAAGGGCATCGACCGTATCGCGCGCTACGCCTTCGAACTGGCGAGAACGAGGCCGCGCAAGCTGGTGACATCGGCCACCAAGTCGAACGGCATCTATTACACCATGCCCTATTGGGACGAGCGCGTGAAAGCGGTCGCCGCCGACTATCCGGACGTCGAATTGAACCAGTTTCATATCGACATCCTGACCGCCCATTTCGTGCAGCATCCCGACTGGTTCGACGTGGTGGTGGGCAGCAACCTGCTGGGCGATATCCTGTCGGATCTCGGCCCCGCGGTGACCGGCACCATCGGCATCGCGCCGGGCGGCAACATCAATCCGGAGAAGGAACACCCTTCCATGTTCGAGCCGGTGCACGGCTCCGCCCCCGATATCGCCGGCAGAGGTATCGCCAACCCGATCGGCCAGATCTGGTCGGGCGCGATGATGCTGGACCATCTGGGCCACCGCGACGCCCACGACGCCATCGTCACGGCGATCGAGGATGTGCTGCGCGACGGTTCCGCGCTGACCCGCGACATGGGCGGCAGCGCCGACACGAAGGACCTGACGGCGGCGATCCTGGGGGCGCTGTAGGATGGCCGGCGCGGCGCCCGCGCGCGGCTTTCCGAGGCCTGAGTTCGAGGCCAGGGCGGAGCGCGCCCGGGCGCTGATGACCGCGCATGAACTGGACGCGCTGCTGGTCGCCAGTGAGCAGCATGTGCGTTGGTTTACCGGCTTCGATTCCCAGTTCTGGGCCTCGCCGACGCGGCCCTGGTTCGTCATCGTCCCGCGCGAGGGCGACCTGATTGCCGTGATCCCGGAGATCGGCGGCCCGGTCATGGCGAAGACCTGGGTGAACGACATCCGCACCTGGCCCGCGCCGGTACCCGAAGACGACGGAGTAACGCTGCTGGTGGACGCGCTGTCTTCGCTGCCGCGCCGCTTCGGGCGCATCGGGGCGGAGATGGGGCCGGAGATGGTGCTGCGCATGCCGGCGGCCGATTTCCTGCGCATCGGCGAGACGATCGCGCCGCTGGCGTTCGCCGACGGCACGCCGGTGCTGCGGGGCTTGCGCGGTGTCAAGTCGCCGGCCGAGGTCGACAAGATCCGCCATGTCTGCCAGTTCACGTCCGAAGCCTTTCTGGCCCTGCCGGCGAAACTTTCAATCGGCATGACCGAATGGGAGGCCTGCCGCGACATGCGCGTCGAGGTGCTGCAGCGCGGCGCCGATTCCTCGCCCTACATGATGGGCGTGGCCGGGCCGGGCGGTTACGACAACATCATCATGGGCCCGACGCAGAAAATCATCGAGGCGGGCGACATCCTGATCATCGACACCGGCACCACCTTCGACGGCTATTACTGCGACTTCGACCGCAACTTCGCCTTCGGCGAGCCCGGTGACGACGCCAAGCGCGCCCACGAGGTTGTCTGGAACGCCACCCAAGCCGGCATCGACGCGGCGCGCCCCGGCGCCACCACCACCGATTTATGGCGCGCTATGGCGGCGGTGCTGGAGGAGGCCGGCTCGCTGGGCAACAATGTCGGGCGCCTGGGCCACGGGTTGGGCATGCAGCTCACCGAATGGCCATCCAACAGGCCGGGCGACGACACCGAACTGGTCCCCGGTATGGTGATGACCATCGAGCCCGGCATGGAGTTTGCACCGGGCCGCATGATGGTGCACGAGGAAAACATCGCCATCACCGAGGAAGGCTGCGAGTTGCTGACCATCCGCGCCGCGCCGGATATGCCGGTGGTAGTATAAGGACAAAAGAGGAAAAGAATGCACACAAGATGGTTCGAGGAATTCCATGTCGGCGACAGGTTCGCCACGCGCGGCATTACGCTGACGGAAGCGCAGATCGTCGATTTCGCGCTGACCTACGATCCGCAGCATATGCATGTGGATGCGACCGCAGCGGAGGCCGGGCCGTTCGGCGGGTTGATCGCCAGCGGATTCCAGACGCTCGCCTTGAGCTTCCGGCTGTTCTATGATCTGGGACTGGTGGTGGACTCCAATATCGTCGGCCCGGGCATGGACGAGGTGCGATGGACGGCCCCGGTAAAGCCCGGCGACACCATCAGGACGGCAGTGGAAGTGATCGAGGCGCGGGAATCGCGCTCGAAACCCGACCGCGGGACGGTGCGGTTCCAGTTTACGGTGCTCAACCAGCGCGATGAGACGGTGATGACCTACCTGGCCATCACCATCATCCGCAAGCGGCCCGAAGGCGGCGCGGACTGACCGATAGTCCGATGCCCCCGGCCGGCTGGGGGTAATGTTGGAAACCGGCGGCGAGTTTATCCAGATGGCGGCGGTGTTTGCGCTGATCGTCGTTGCGCTCGCCTTCTACGCCAGTGAGAAGCTGTCCTACGAGATGACCTCGCTCGCGGTCATCTGCGCGCTGCTGCTGCTGTTCCATTTCATGCCGGTCGCGGGGCCGGACGGGGCCAACCGAATGGGGGCGGGGCGGATTCTTTCCGGCTTCGCCAATCCGGCGTTGCTTACCGTGCTGGCCCTGCTGGTGATCGGCGACGGGCTGTCGCGCACCGGCGCGCTGGGCCAGGGGGCATGGCTGCTGCTGCGCGCCGCAAGGGGCAATCCGGCGGCCAGCATCATGCTGGGGCTCGTCGCGGTGATGGCGGTCAGCGCCTTCCTCAACAACATCCCGGTCGTGGTCATCTTCATTCCCATCATGCAGGCGCTGGCCGACAAGATGGGCCGTGGCGCGGGGCGCTACATGATGCCGCTCAGCTTCGCGGCGATCCTGGGCGGCATGACGACGCTGATCGGATCCTCCACCAACCTGCTGGTCTCGGGCATGCTGGTCGAACTGGGCGAACGGCCCTTCGGTTTCTTCGATTTCACCGTTCCCGGACTGGTGCTGGCGCTGGGCGGCCTCGTCTATGTGATCTTCGTCGCGCCCCGGCTGCTGCCCAGCCGCGCGCCGCTGAGGGGTGGCCTGCCCGTTTCCGGCCGGCAGTTCGTCGCCCAGATCAAGGTCCTGCCGGAATCGAAACTGATCGGCGCGGAATCGCGCCTCGGCGTGTTTCCGGCGCTCAGCGACATCACGGTCCTGACGATCCAGCGCGGGGAAGAGTCGATCCTGCCGCCGTTCGACGATATCCTGCTGCAGGCCGACGACGTCGTGGTGGTGGCCGCGACCCGCAAGACGCTGACCGAAACCCTGCAGGCCGACGCGCGGTTGCTGCATCCCGATATTCCCGGCCCCGCCGGGGAGGTGGACGGGGAGGCGGAGGAGCGCTGGACCAGCGGCGGCCAGGTGTTGGCCGAGGTCATGGTGCCGCCGAATTCGCCACTGGTCGGCCGCACGCTGGCGCGCATCGGCTTCCGCTATCGCTACCACTGCATCGTGCTGGGCGTCGAACGGCGAAGCCGCATGCTGCGCCGCCGGATCACCGATATGGCGCTGGAGGCCGGCGACGTGCTGCTGATCCAGGGGCGCAGCGACGACGTGATGGCGCTGCGCGGCAATCGCGACGTGCTGTTGATGGAATGGTCGGCCGCGACGCTGCCGGCGTTGCGCTACGCCAAGCGGGCCAGCGCGATCTTCCTCGGCGTGGTGGCGCTGGCGGCAACGGGCGCGGTCCCCATCGTGGTCGCCGCCGTGACCGGCGCCGCCGCCATGGTGCTGAGCGGCGCGCTGGGCCTGCGCGATGCCGTGCGGGCGCTGGACTACCAGATCATCTTCACCATCGCCGCCGCCCTGGCGCTGGGCGCCGCCATGCAGGAAACCGGTGGCGCGGCGTTTCTCGCCACCCTGCTGCTCGGGGCGCTGGACGGCGCGCCGCCGGCGGTCGTCCTGTCCGCCTTCTTCCTGCTGGTCGGCGGGCTCGCCAATATCATCAGCACCAAGGCCACCGCCGTCCTGTTCACGCCGATCGCCGTCGGGATCGCGCGGGAGATCGGCGTGCCGGTCGAGATTTTCGCGGTCGCCGTGATTTTCGCCGCCAATTGTTCCTTCGCGTCGCCGATCGGTTATCAGACGAATCTGCTGGTGATGGTGCCCGGCCGTTATCGTTTCATGGACTTCGTCAAGGCCGGGTTGCCGCTGCTGTTTATCGTCTGGCTGATCTTTTCGCTGTTTGCGCCATGGTACTATGGGTTGTAGCCCGGCCTCTTTTTGCCGCACTGCAGCATTTGTGCGTTGACCGAAGGTTGAGTCGCGGCTAATTTCGCGCCTCCGCAATCACCGATTAGCCGCTCTTTCGGCAATTGCTGCGTACGCGAACGATTTCCCAACGAGAGCCATATCCGGGAATACAGAGAGATGACCAGACCCACCCAGAAACCCAACCGTCCCTTCTTCTCCTCCGGCCCCTGCGCGAAGCGCCCGGGCTGGTCGGCGGCGGCGCTGTCGGGCGCCTGGTCGGGACGATCGCATCGGGCCGCGGGCGGCAAGGCGAAACTGGCGGAGGTCATCGACCGAAGCCGCGCCATTCTCGGCATTCCCGACGATTACCGTATCGCCATCGTGCCGGCCTCCGACACCGGCGCGGTGGAGATGGCCCTGTGGTCGCTGCTGGGCGCGCGCGGCACGGATATGCTGGTCTGGGAGAGCTTCGGCAAGGGCTGGGCCACCGACGTCATCAAACAGCTAAAGCTGGAAGATGTCCGGGTGCTGGAGGCCGATTACGGCGATCTGCCCGACCTCACCCAGGTCGATTTCGCCCGCGACGTGGTCTTTACCTGGAACGGCACCACCAGCGGTGTCCGCGTGCCGGACGGCGACTGGATCGCCGCCGACCGCGAGGGGCTGACGATCTGCGACGCGACCTCGGCGGCCTTCGCCATGGACCTGCCCTGGGACAAGCTGGATGTCGCGACCTGGTCCTGGCAGAAGGTGCTGGGCGGTGAGGGCGCGCATGGCATGCTGGTGCTGAGCCCGCGCGCGGTGGAAAGACTGGAAAGCTACAGCCCGGCCTGGCCGTTGCCGAAGATCTTCCGCCTGACCAAGGGCGGCAAGCTGAACGACGGAATTTTCAGGGGCGAGACCATCAACACGCCCTCGATGCTCTGCGTCGAGGACGCCATCGACTCGCTGAAATGGGCGGAAGAGATCGGCGGCCTGCCCAAACTGATCCAGCGCTCGAAGAGCAGCCTGGCGGCGGTCTCGTCGTGGGTCGAGAAAACGCCCTGGGTCGAATTCCTGGCGAAGGATCCGGCGACACGGTCCGGCACCTCGATCTGCCT
>DAOVHN010000068.1 GCA_030671915.1 Pseudomonadota bacterium | reverse complement strand
GGTGGCCAGGCGGTGAGCGATGACGATGGTGGTGCGGCCTTCCATCAGGCGCTCCAGGGCTTCCTGCACCAGGCGTTCGGATTCTGCGTCCAGGGCGCTGGTAGCCTCGTCCAGCAGCAGCACCGCCGGGTCGCGCAGGATGGCGCGGGCGATGGCGATGCGCTGGCGCTGCCCGCCCGACAGCTTCACCCCACGCTCGCCGAGATGGCTTTCGAAGCCCTCCGGCAGGCGGTCGAGAAATTCAGTGGCGGCCGCCGCCTCTGCCGCGGCGCGGACTTCCTCGTCACTGGCGTCCGGGCGGCCATAGCGGATATTTTCCCAGGCATCGGCGCCGAAGATCACCGGATCCTGCGCCACAAGGGCAAAGCGCGCGCGCACCGCCGTCGGATCGGCATCGCGCAGATCGACACCGTCCAGCCTGACCGTTCCCTCGGTCGGATCGTAGAAGCGCAGCAGAAGCTGCACGATGGTGGTCTTGCCGGCGCCGGAGGGCCCCACGATCGCCACGGTCTCGCCGGGGCTGACGGTAAGGTTCAGCCCGTTCAGCGCCGGGATCTCGGGGCGCGATGGATAGTTGAAGCGGACATTTTCGAACCGCACCTCGCCGCGCGGTGGCTCCGGCAGGGCCACGGGATTGGCCGGCGCGGCGATTTCCGGCTCGGTGTTCAGCAGGTCCAGCAACCGCTCGGCCGCGCCGGCGGCGCGCTGCAGGTCGCCCACCACCTCGGAAATCGCGCCGACGGAACCGGCCACGATGACGGCATAGAAGACGAAGGCGGAAAGGTCGCCGGCGCTGATCCGCCCGGCGATCACGTCATGGCCGCCGATCCACAGGATGGTGCCGACCGCGCCGAACACCAGGGTGATGACGACGGCCGTCAGCATGGCGCGCGAGGCGATGCGCCGCACCGAGGTATCGAAGGCGTCTTCCGTCAGGCCGGCAAAACGGCCGCGGTCCTGCGTCTCGTGCGTATAGGCCTGCATGGTGCGGATGCCGTGCAGCGCCTCGTCGCCATAGGCCGACAGATCGGCGATCCGGTCCTGGGACTCGCGGCTGAGCCGGCGAACGCGGCGGCCGAAAATCACGATCGGGACCACCACGAGCGGCACGAACAGGAAAACAAGCCCGGTGAGCTTGGGGCTGGTCACCGCCAGCATGACGCTTGCCCCGACGAACAGCAGGAAATTGCGGAGCGCGACCGAGGCCGACGAGCCGATCACCATCTGCAGCAGCGTGGTGTCGGTGGTCAGCCGCGACAGCACCTCGCCGGTGCGCGTCACCTCGAAGAAGCCGGGGCTGAGCCTGACCACATGGTCGAACACGGCGCGGCGCAGATCGGCCACCACGCGCTCGCCGATCCAGGAAACCAGATAGAAGCGGCTGTAGGTGGCGGCCGCCAACAGCAGGATGACGGCCAGCATCACCAGCAGCGCGGTATCCAGCAGGCCGGAATCGCCGCCGCTGAACCCCTTGTCCACCAGCGCGCGCAGCCCCTGGCCGAGCGCCAGCACGGTGCCCGCCGCCACGACCAGCGCCACCCCCGCGCCGGCGGCCGCCAGCCAGTATGGCCGCACGAAGCCAAGCAAGGCGGTCAGCAACCGCATGTCGTTCGCCTTTGCCCGTTCTTCCTTCAGGCCGGCATCCATGTAGGTGGGATGGCGCAGTGTCTGGCTCCCTCGGGTGATGTGCCGCCAGAATGCATATGACGCCGCCCATGGCAAGGGGCAAGAGGCTCGCGGGAAGGAAACATTCCACCCCGGCCAATACCGGGGCTCGTTGATATTAGTTTACTCGCGCGCCCCCCGGGGCCCGCGGCGCCTCAGCCCGATCCGGTTCCTTCTCCCGCGGCAGGGAAAACCTCGCGATGATGGAAAGATGATCGGAGCCCGGGCCCGGGCCCAGCTTTACCTCCCGCGGCACCAGACCCTCCGGCAGCAGGATGTGGTCGATCGGGACGGCGATAGGCGGCGCCCAACTGTTGAATCTTATGTCGAAACTGAATCTCAGGCCACCGGCTACCGCGGTATCGGTTGCTTGCGCGATCCTGTCCACGGCATGGCTCCACGGGGCCGCATTGAAATCGCCGGCCAGCAGGACCGGACGCGGCAAGTCTTTCAGATGCCCTTCCAGCCGGCCGATCTGGCGTTCCTGACCGAACGGGTATGGCCAGTTCAGATGCAGGGACGCGATGCTGACCGGCTGCCCCCCGGCCATGACCCGCATCCAGGCCATGCTCCCTCCCTTAACGCAGCCATCGGAAGCGCCTGGCGCCGTCGGCAGGCGCGACAGTATCGCCTGTCCGCCGACACGCCCCGCGGGACACAGAACACGGAAGGGGTAGTCCTTGGCCAGAATATCGATGACGCGCCCAGTTCTACCGGTTACTTCCTGCAGGGTCACGATATCCGCCTGCTCGCCACGGATGAAATCGGCCACGGCGTCCGGCGTCGCGTTGCGGAACGACAGATTGAGCTGAACGACCGTGATTGCCGGCGCGCCGCCGTCCGCGCCGGCGCCGCGCCAGTCCGGAAAGGCCGGCGCCATACCGGCAATACCGGCCACCGATACTACCGCGGCAAGCCCCACCGATCGCCAGTCGCGAGCGACAGCCAGCAGGATCGCCGCCAGCAACATGACCGCGGTAAGGTGAAACCGGAAATGCGCCACCGAATCCGCCATCGGAAACCAGGGCGCCGAAAAACTGAACAGGATGAGGAACCCGGTGAAGGCCGCGGCTATCGAAACGGCCGCCCTGAATATTTTCCCGAACATGAATGCAATATCTTTCGAAATACCTGAAAACCGGTTAATCTGGCATACGTTATCAGGGAAATTTGTCCTGCTGATGGCGGCTATCCCCGTCCTTAGCCCGGCCTGCATGCTTGCAATGTCCGGCTGCCTCGGTTATATAGCCGCGCTGATTTACACAAGGACTGAGCGATGAAAGCTGATATTCATCCCGAATACCATAAAATCACCGTCGAAATGACCGACGGGACCACCTACGAGACCCGCTCGACCTGGGGCAAGGAGGGCGACCTCCTGAAGCTGGAAATCGACCCGAAGTCGCATCCGGCCTGGACCGGCGTGCACCGCCTCGTCGATTCCGGCGGTCGGGTGGCGAAGTTCAACAAGCGCTTCGAGAGCTTCGGCCTGAAGAAGTAGCTTGCGTGGGGGCCGTCGCCAGACGGCCCATCGCTGCTACAAGGCGGACGCGCGAACGGGCGTCCGCTTTTTGCATGCGCGCGGTCGGGGCTAGAGCCGACCAGGGTCGATTGGAATCGCCTTCGGCGAACCACTGACGAAGTCAGTTTACCTTGCGGTCCCCGGCATATTTCTCGTCCAGGCACATGATGCGGCTGTAAAGGCTGTAGCTGCGGTTCATGAGGTCGCTGAGCCCTTCGGGCAGATCCTCTTCCATCTCGTCGATGGCGCGCTTCAGGCAGACCTTCTGACCTTCCAGGCGGTACTTGTCCTTGATGAACTCGTCCGCGCCGATTTCGCCCTCATGCACGGCGCGCTGGGCCATCAGCCAGGCCATCACCTGGGTCAGACGCGAAGTCAGCCGCAAGGTTTCCTGGGTCATCGTCACGGGATCCGGCGGATTTTTGGCATATTTGAACGCCGCGACATCGTTTTTGACATAGTCGCGGGCCTCGACCAGCAGGCCGAAAGCCTCATCATAGGTGCCCCGGAAATACATCGGCGCTTCCGCGGCGCCTTCGATTTTCTTATCCGTATCGCGGGTCATGTCCAGTTCCTCCTGCCGATCAATTTTCCACCCGTCAGCATATCGGTAAGTGCTTAATATATATTATTTTTTCCGATTTCGCAAATTTACCTCCGGTTAACCATACTGCCCCTTGAAACCAAAGGATCATTGCTTACGTGAAACATGTTCCCGATGCCGATATCCGGGTCGGGACTCAAAATGCCGGGCATTCCGGCGGGTCCGGCCTTATGGCGGACCGATGAACCAGTCTCGCTTTTAATGAGGAGAATGAAGCTATGCGTACGTCCTTCGATTTTTCCCCCTTCGCCCGTTCCACTGTCGGTTTCGACCGCATGCTGCGGCTGCTTGACGGCGTCGCCGGCGCCGGCGAGGCGCCGTCCTACCCGCCCTACAACATCGCCAAAACGGCCGAGGACCAGTATGAGATCGCCGTTGCGGTCGCCGGCTTCGGCGAAGACGAGCTCGAGGTCAAGGTCCATGACGGCCAGCTGACCATCAAAAGCACCCCAGAGCAGGCAGGGAAGGAAGAGGTTTCCTATCTCCACCGCGGCATCGCACGGCGCGCCTTCGAGCTGCGCTTCAGCCTAGCCGACTATATCGAGGTAAGCGGCGCGTATGTGGAGAACGGCATGCTGCATGTCGAACTGATGCGCAACGTGCCCGAGGCCAGGAAACCACGCAGCATTGCGATCGGCAAGGCCGGTTCGAAAAAGGCGCTGACGGCCGAGGAAGCCGCCTGACCGTCTTATCGCGGCGTGGAACCAACGGGGCGCGCCTGAAAAGGCGCGCCCTTTGTTTTTCAGGCCTCCACGACCAATAGCTCCAGCGCCTGCCGGATTTTGTCGGGGACCGGAATGGGGCGGCGCGTCGCGCGATCCACCCAGACATGGACGAAGCGACCCAGCGCGGCCGGGGCGTCCGACCCGCGGCGGAACAGGCCGATCTCGTAAGTAACGCTGCTGTTGCCGAGCCGGGTGACACGCAGGCCCGCGTCGACAATGTCGGGAAATTTCAGCTCGCTGAAAAACCGGCAGCCGGTCTCGGCGACAACGCCAAACGCATCATCGTTATGCATGTCCAGCCCGCCGGCCTCGATCAGATGGTGGTTCACCGCCGTATCGAAATAGGAGTAATAAGTTACGTTGTTGACATGCCCGTAGACGTCGTTGTCCATCCAGCGCGTCGGGATGGCCAAGAAGTGTCGGAATTCGCCGCGCACCGGCGCCGGTCTGTCGCTCATAGAAATATCCCTGAAAAAATTGCTTGTCCCGGGGACCCGCACATTATTGGGCCGCCCCCGGAGGAGCGGCCCTTTTCATTATTGTGGAGCAGCTACAGCAGACACGTACCGGAACCCGTAAATGGTACTCACGGCTCCCTGGATTTTTGTCGGGAGGCACCGGCTGTGCATGGTTCTGCTGGTCTGCCTGCCTGTCCAACTTGCCCACGGTGGACACGTTAGCGCCATATTTTCGGTACGTCAAAAAAAATGAGCCGCGCGAAGCGGCTCAAGTTGGACAGGGAGGCATAAACGGGGGATCGAATTCCCAGAGTATGCTAACTAGGGGCCTCATAGGGCACCCCCAATATGCACCGGGGCCTACTAACAAAAGGTTAACGGGGGAAAGATATTCCGAAAAAAAGATCGTATTGTATCTTTTTTCATTGCCTGCTGGCCGAAACTCGCAGACTCCAGCACTTTTCAGGCGGCACAGAGTCGGCCAAGCGCCTGTATTTTATTTACGGAATACGGTTTCGGCGGCCGATCGGGCTGAATTTTTCCGCTTTATTTCTTCGCGGACCCGCTCGATCTCTGTTTCCAGATCGCCAATATATTCCTCGAGCGCCTCTACGGAGAGTACTTCAAGATTCTTAACATCCGGTTTCCGTGTTTGCGGTTCCAGATCTTTCTCATCCATGATTCCAGCCTCCTTTTACCTGATTTTGGCCAATTCAGGCGCTGTAATCAAGCCGCAAACAGGCCGCCGGGCCGCATTCGTCCACCGCGGCGATTGCGCGGGAGCGTTCCTGCGTTATATAAGGCGTCAACAACTCGTGCATATACGCTCCGGCCACGCGCCGGGCGGCAATCCCGGAGATGGAATTGGCCCAACCCCTGATGCCCAAGGCGACCGCCATCTGGCTGGTCGACAACACTACCCTCTCATTCGAGCAGATCGCTGACTTCTGCGGCCTGCACAGTCTGGAAGTCCAGGCCATCGCCGACGGCGAGGTCATGGGCGGCATGGCCGGTATAGACCCGATCGCCAACGCCCAGCTGACCCGCGAGGAAATCGCGAAAGCCGAGGCCGATACGAGCCACCGCATGAAACTGGCCGAGACGGATGTCCCGAAGCCGGTCTCCCGGCAGAAAGGTCCGCGCTACACACCGGTTTCCAAGCGCCAGGACAAGCCGGACGCCATCGCCTGGATCTTGCGCCATCATCCCGAGCTCAGCGACGCCCAGCTCGGCCGGCTGATCGGCACCACCAAGCCGACGATCAATTCGGTGCGCGACCGCACTCACTGGAACGTCTCCAACCTGCGGCCGCGCAGTCCGGTGGAACTGGGCCTGTGCTCCCATATGGAATTGACCGAGGAAGTGGAAAAGGCGCGCAAGACCCGCCGCGGCGCCCAGGCGGTGCCGATGAAGGCTTCGGAAATGCCGGAAGAGCCAGAACTGCCCCCGGAACCGCCCCGCTACGACTGAGCGTGTAGGGCGCCTGAGCCGGGCGGCGGCTCGGCCGCCCCGCCCTACTCCCTGACCGGGACCGTATAGTTCAACGCGAGGCGCCCGCCGTCGACATAGACGATTTCGCCGGTCATGTAGCTGGAATCCTCCGACGCCAGGAACACCGCGACCTTGCCGATTTCGTCCGGCTCTCCGGCGCGGCCCAACGGCGTGCGAGCGAGTATCTTGTGCATCGCCTGCTTGTCGTTGGCGACCGATTTCAGCATTTCCGTCATGATCGAGCCCGGGCCGATCGCGTTCACGCGGATACCCTTGTCGGCCAGCGCCAGCGCCATGGCCCTGGTAAGCTGGTTCACCCCGCCCTTGGCGGTGACATAGGGCACGATATTGGGGATCGCGACGACCGCATTGATCGACGACATGTTGATGATGGTGCCGCCGCTACCCTGTTTCACCATCTGACGCGCCGCGGCCTGGCCGGTCAGGAACACGCCTTTCAGATTGACGCGCAGGACCGCGTCGAAATCCTCTTCCGGCAAGTCCAGGAAATCACCGAAATTCACAATGCCCGCATTGGCGACCGCGCTGTCCAGCCGGCCATAGACCTCTACCGCACCGGCGATCAGCGCATCGACCTGGACCTTGTCGCCCACGTCGCAGGCGATGAAGCGGGCCTCGCCGCCGGCGTCCCGGATCGCCGCGGCCGCCGATTCGCCGCCTTCGGCATTCATGTCCGAGACGATAATTTTCGCCCCTTCCGCCGCCATGCATTCGGCACAGGCCCGGCCCAGCCCCTGGGCCGCCCCGGTCACCACCGCCACCTTGCCTTCGAGCCGCATCGTCCGATCCTCCGCTGTTGCGTATCAAGCAGAAGGCTTGCCACGCCGGCCGCCGGCCCGCAAGGAAAAGTGCCCGGTTTCAGCGACTCCCGCACTCACCGCATTCGTTAACCTTTATTTCATTTAAATCCCTTCTAATTAAGACCAACCGAAGAGAGGTGAGACCGTCGAAGCAACACGGTTGTGCGTTCCAGGGAGCTAACCGCGCCGCGCGGGGCCTATGGCGGATATGTCCGCCGCCGGGTCCGGGATCTTGAAATATCCCTGCGGCCAGCTTGACCGAGGAGTACGACATGTTCGACCGGTATTTGCCCGCTCCTGTTTCCCGCAACGCCCCGTCGCGCGCCGTCACCCTGGCGGGTCTGGCGGCGGGTTTCCTGATGGCAGCCACGACGGTCGCTTCCGCGCAGTCGGCCTGCCTGCCCCATGGCAAGCTGGTGGATTTGCTGGACGGCCGCTATTCGGAACAGCGCGTCGCCGTGGGGCTGGAGAGCAACGGACGCCTGTTCGAGATTTTCGCGGCGGACGACGGCGCCACCTGGACCATGGTCGTCACCACCCCCGACGGCGCCAGCTGCGTCGTCGCCGCCGGCCTGGAATGGCAGGAACCGGAAAGGGAGGAGCCGGACCCGGAGACGTGAGGGGGAGGCCCCTACTTCGCGTAAGCCGCCCGTTCCGGGGCTTCCCCAATCTCATCTTTCGATTTCACGGTGCCAGAGTGCGCCTCGCGGGCACAATTATGCACTTGACTACATATGCCTTTCATACCATAATAATGCCATGGCGTGGGAGGTCGAATTCGACGAGGCATTCGCGGCGGAGTTCGACGAATTGCCGGAGACGGTGCGGGATGAGCTGCTTGCCCATGCCCTGCTCCTGGAAAACTCCGGCCCCCATTTGAAGCGGCCGCACGCGGATACGCTTAACGGATCGAAGCACGCCAATATGAAGGAACTCAGGTTCGGCGCCGACGATGGCGTCTGGCGCGTGGCCTATGCGTTCGACCCGCGGCGGGCGGGAATTCTGCTGGTCGCCGGCGACAAGTCCGGCGGCTCGGGAAAGCGCTTCTACAAACGGTTAATCAAGACGGCGGATGAGCGATTCGATGCGCATCTGGCGGCGTTGAGAAAGAAAGGCGGTCGAAAATGACGATCTCACTGGAGCGTAAACTTGGCGAACTCAGCCCGGCGCGGCGAGAGAAGGTCGAGGCGCGCGCCCGCGACCTGATCGCGGAAGAAATGACGCTTCGCGATCTCAGAAAGGCGCGCGACCTGACGCAAACGCGCATGGCCGAGGCGCTGGGGATCGGCCAGGACGGTGTCTCGCGCCTGGAGAAGCGGAGCGACCTGCTGCTGTCCACCCTGCGAAGCTACGTCGCGGCGATGGGCGGTTCACTCGACCTCGTAGCCCACTTCCCCGACCGCC
>DAOVHN010000554.1 GCA_030671915.1 Pseudomonadota bacterium | reverse complement strand
TACGGGCCTAGAGTCCGGAAAAATTAGCGGGTTCATAATCCACGGAATTATTCGAATGGGTCTTGGCGAACCGAAAAAGCGCCCGGCATCCGATACGGCGGAACAGACCAGCCCCTGCGCGGCCTGCGCAGTGCGGGGCATGGCGTTTTGCGGCGTCCTCGATGACCATGAAATGCCGCAACTGCTGTCGATTCTGCAGACGGTGACGGTCGACCCGCATGGGCCGATCATCGACGAGGGCGAGCCTGCCGATTACCTGTTCAACGTAACGCAAGGCTCGGTGAAGCTTTACAAGCTGTTGCCCGACGGACGGCGGCAGATCACCGGCTTCCTGTTCGAGGGCGATTTCCTGGGCATCGCCATGAACGAAAGATACGCCTACAGCGCCGAGGCGGTGGGCCAGGTGTCGCTTTGCCGTTTCTCACGCCGTAAGCTGGAGCGTCTTCTGGACGAGTTTCCCAAGCTGGAAAAACGGCTGCTGGGCATGGCTTCGAACGAGCTGGTCCAGGCGCAGGACCAGATCCTGCTGCTGGGCCGCAAGACCGCGCAGGAAAAGATCGTCTCCTTCCTGTTGAACCTGTCGGACCGGGCGGTGAAGCGGGCTGCGCTCGCCTCGCCCATATCGCTGCCGATGGGGCGGGCCGATATCGCCGATTACCTGGGGCTTACCACCGAGACGGTCAGCCGCACCTTTACCAACCTGAAGCGCGACGGCTATATCAAGCTGCTTCAGGGCGGCAAGGTGGAACTGCCGAACCGTGAGGAGTTGCAGGAGCTGGCCGAGGGCTCGTGAGCGCAGGCTCGCTCAAGGATCGGCTCTTTGAACGCATCGGCAATGCGCGCGACGATCTGGTCGCGCTGACCCGCGACCTCATTCGCATCCCCACCGTCAATCCGCCAGGCGACGCCTATACCGACGCTTGCGAATTTATCGGGCGGCGGCTCGCATCGCGTGGCTTCGCCGTCGAATATCTGCGTGCCGAGGGCGGCGTCGGCGACAGCGACCGCTATCCCCGCACCAATGTGGTGGCCCGCATCGAAGGCAAGAGCCCCGGCGCTACCGTCCATTTCAACAGCCATATCGACGTGGTGACGCCGGGCGAGGGCTGGACCATGGACCCCTTCGCCGCCGAGATTCGCGATGGAAAAATCTACGGCCGCGGGACCTGCGACATGAAGGGCGGGCTGGCGGCCAGCATGATCGCCGCCGAGGCGCTGATCGCCGATTGGCCGGGTTTCCCCGGCGCGATCGAGATTTCCGGCACCGTCGACGAGGAAACCGGCGGTTATGCGGGCGTGGCCTGGCTGGCCGAAAGAGGTTATTTCTCGCAGCCGCGCGTCGATTACGTCATCATCCCCGAACCGCTGCACAAGGATTGCGTCTGCCTGGGCCATCGCGGCGTCTGGTGGGCCGAAATCGAGGTAAAGGGCCGCATCGCCCATGGCTCGATGCCCTTCCTCGGCACCTCGGCCGTGCGCGGCATGGCGGCCTTCCTCGACAAGATCGAGCGCGAGCTTTACCCCAGGCTGAACCAGCGCCGCACCGCCATGCCGGTGATCCCGGAAGGCGCGCGGTTTTCCACCCTGAACTTCAATTCCATCCATGGCGGGCTGGCCGAGGGACAGGACGGCTTTCCCGCCGCGCTGGTGGCGGATTCCTGCCGGCTGGTGCTGGACCGGCGCTACCTGATCGAGGAGAGCCAGGCCGAGGTTCGCCAGGAAATTACCGACCTGCTGGAGGCGGTGAGCCACGAACGCCCCGATTTCAGCTACGAGATGCGCGATCTGTGGTCGGTCGACCCGGTGATGACCGACGAGGAGTCGCCGCTTGTCCGCGCCCTCGACGGCGGCATCGAACAGGTGCTGGGCAAGCCGTCCCGGCATATTGCCTCCCCCGGCACCTACGACCAGAAACATGTGCGGCGCATCGGCCATCTGAAGGATTGCGTGGCCTATGGGCCGGGTATCCTCGACCTGGCGCACCAGCCGGACGAATATATCGGCATCGACGACATGGTCCAGTCGGCCCAGGTGATGGCCGCGGCCACGGTCGACCTGCTGACCGGCGAGACGAGCAACGCATGATCCGCCCCGGCCCCCGCAATCTCATCACCGACGTTCCCGGCATCCGCGTCGGCAACGCCGAACAGGCCGATCACCTGACCGGCGTAACCGTCGTGCTGCCCGACGGCCCGGCCGTGGCGGCGGTGGACGTGCGCGGCGGCGGCCCCGGCACGCGCGAGACCGATGCGATGCAGCCCTCGGCCCTGGTCGAGCGGGTGGATGCGGTCACGCTGTCCGGCGGCTCGGCCTTCGGGCTGGAGGCGGCATCGGGCGTGGCGTCCTGGCTGGCGGCGCGCGGGCGCGGCTTTCAGGTCGGCGAGGCGCGTGTGCCGATCGTGCCGGCCGCGATCCTGTTCGACCTCATGGATGGCGCGCCCGGGGACTGGGGCCACATGCCGCCCTACCGGGGCCTGGGTCT
>DAOVHN010000467.1 GCA_030671915.1 Pseudomonadota bacterium | reverse complement strand
CTGATCCCCTTCAATCCCTGGCCCGGCAGCAATTACGGAACCTCCGACCCCGACCGCGTTCAGCGCTTCGGCGAAATCATCCGCAACGCCGGCATCATGGCCACCATTCGCCGCCCCCGAGGCGCCGACATAGCCGCCGCCTGCGGGCAATTGAAGTCGGAAAGCGAGCGGGTGCCGGCCTGGAAGCAGCGCGGGGAAGATCGCCCCGGGGGCGTGACTTAGGGCCTGTTCTGTCGCCGCCAAGGGTGATAATCCTGTCCCCCTCATACCGGATTGAAGGGGCGTTCCTTGGCGGATATCGTAATCACCGAATTCATGGACGACGCGGTCGCGGCCGACCTTGCGAAAGACCGTGACGTTTTCTATGACAAGGGGCTGGTCGACCGGCCGGACGATCTGGTGCGCGAGGCCTCGCGGTGCCGCGGGCTGATCGTGCGTAACCGCACGCAGGTGACGGCCGAGTTGCTGGACCAGTGCCCGGAGCTGAAAGTGGTCGGGCGGTTGGGCGTGGGGCTGGAGAATATCGATATGGCGGCCTGTGCCGCGCGTGGCGTGGCTGTCTGCCCGGCGCGCGGGGCCAATGCGGTGTCGGTGGCCGAATATGTCGTCGCCACGATGCTGATGCTGATGCGCGGGATTCATCGCACTACCGGCCCGGTGATCGCCGGCGAATGGCCGCGCAACGCGTTCATGGGGCGCGAGGCGGCGGGCGTGACCTTCGGGCTGGTCGGATTCGGCGATATCGCGCGCCACGCGGCGGCGCGGGCCTCGGCCCTGGGCATGGAGATCGTGGCCCACGACCCGTTCGTGCACGCCGAAGACCCGGTCTGGCGGGACATGCGGGCGCGGCGGGTATCGCTGGAGGAACTGCTGGAGGGCGCGGATGTCATCACCCTGCATGTTCCCCTCACCGAATCCACCCGCAACCTGATCGACGCGGCGGCGCTTCGGCGCATGAAGGACGACGCCATCCTGATCAACAGCGCGCGCGGCGGCATCGTCGACGAGGACGCGCTGGTCGCGGCCCTCAACGGCGGCAGCCTTGGCGGTGCAGCGCTGGATGTCTTTGCGGGCGAGCCGGTGACGGCGGAATCCGGCGCGCGATTCGACGGCGTGCCCAACCTGATCCTGACCCCCCATATCGCCGGCGTGACGCACCAGTCCAACCGCTGGACCAGCGTGCTGACCGTCCGCAACGTTCTTGGCGTGCTGGACGCCAACGCGTGAACTGCGCGGCCCTTCCCGCCGCGGGCGAGGGCGCCCTCGCCACCGACCGGCGGACGGTCTGGCGGCTGGCTTTCCTGGGCCTTGCCGGCAGCCTGGTGGGCAACGGGCTGGCGCGCTTCGCCTATACGCCGTTGGTGCCGGTGCTGGTGGAGGAGGGCTGGGTTACCACGGCCGAGGCCGGCTATCTGGGCGCCTTCAACTATGCGGGATATTTCGTGGGCGCGCTGACCGGCCTGTGGGTGGGGCGGCGCATGAAGACCGGCCATGCGGCCGTGTCCAACCTGGCGCTCTGCGTCGTCTCGCTGTTCCTGGTGGCGATCCCGTGGGGCTTCTGGTGGATGGTGCCCTGGCGGTTCCTGGCGGGCTATGGCGCGGGCGTCGTCATGGTGCTGGTGCCGCCCTCGATATTGCGGCAATTGCCGTCGGAACGCTGGGGCTTCGCGACCGGCGGCGTGTTCGCGGGGATCGGGCTGGGCATCGCGATTTCCGGCATCCTGATCCCGCAACTGGCCCGGCTGGGCGCGACGGCCTCGTGGCTGGGGCTGGCGATTTCCTCGCTGGTCCTGACCGCCGTGGTGCACCTCATGTGGCGCGAGCCGCCGCCGATCCAGCGCGGCCCATCGACGGAGGCGCAATCGCTTCGCCTGCCGGCGGTCTTCCTGTGCACGGCTTACGGGCTCTATGCCGTCGCCATCGCGGCCTATTCAATCTTCTGGGTCGATTTCCTGGCCCGCGACCTGGGGCTCGGCCTGGCGGAGGGCGGGTTCCATTGGACCGTGCTGGGAACATGCTCGCTGGGGGCGCCGCTGCTGGCCGGCTGGCTGGCCGCCCGCCACGGTTTCGGCGCGATGCTCAGCCTGCTGCTGGCGGCGACCGGAATCGGCGCGCTGCTGCCGGTTTTCAGCGACGCCGGCCCGCTGCTCTATCTGTCGTCGATCCTGGGCGGGGTATTGTTCGTCGGGGTGGTGACGCTGTTCTCGGGCCGCACGGCGGAGCTCGCCGGGCGCGAGGGACAACAAAAACTCTGGTGGATCATGACCCTGCTGTTCGCCATCGGCCAGTCCGGCGGGTCGTACGGCCTGTCGGTCCTCTACGACGCGACGCTGGCCTACCGCCCGCTGTTCGCGATCGCGGGCGCTGCACTGCTGATCGGTGCGATCCTGACCCTGCCGCCGCTGGCCCGATCCCGCCCGCCCGGGGCGGCGAGATAGAGAAATAGGTATATCCGCCCCACCCGATTCCGCCCGCCCGACGGGGACCCGCCGGGTTTCGGCGCCACCCGATAGAGATTGCCTTCGAAAAGAGGCATGAAAGATGTAGTTGCGGGCTATGCGCGGTGTATCCGACAGGCATGCGGCGGGTAGGGGAAAGGTAGTTTTTATACAGGCGGGGATGACGCGCGCGCGCCCAGAGCGCCGGCCCCGCCCCACCGGGGCGGCAAGCGCGACCGCGCGCCCGAGCCAATGCGAGGAGCCAAGCGGGCGGATGCCCGCGCCCGGCGCCTGAGGGCAAAAACAAACCCGCCCCGCCCCGGGGCGGCAAGCGCGACCGCGCGTCCGAGCTTATGCGAGGAGCCAAGCGGGCGGATGCCCGCGCCCGGCGCTTGAGGGCGAAAAAAGAAAAACTCCCGGGAGCGGGTGACGGATCTATTGATCCGACGGGCTTGGGGTTGGTTCGGTCCGGCCAAGCCAACCATCCGAACACGGCGGCGCGTCCTTCGACAGGCTCAG
>DAOVHN010000466.1 GCA_030671915.1 Pseudomonadota bacterium | reverse complement strand
TTGCCTTCGCAGCCCATCACCGCCGCGCGCTTCGCCGCCGCCCGGTAGCCGTCCGGGTCGGAGAAATCGCCATAGGGGCCGTCGACCGGGCGCAGCCCGTTGGCCCGCGCCGCCACCACCATGCGCGACAGGGCGTAATGCCACATATCGCCCCAGTGATAATCGCGCGGCTTGTCGCCGTCGGCGGCGGTCAGGATGCCGTAATCGGGATGCGGCTCGCCGATGCCGGTGGTCCGCGCCTTGATCGACGCCGCATAGTCGGCGACCCCGAAATGCAGCGATTCGTTGCGCGGGCTGGCGGCGGCGATCTCTTCCACATTCCGCATGCCCAGCGCGGTCTCGATGATCATCTCGAAACCGATACGTTTCCGGCGGCCCGTCGCCGTCTCGATCTGGGTCACCAGCATGTCCAGCGCATAGATGTCGGCGGCCGTGCCGGCCTTGGGGATCATGATCAGGTCCAGCCGCTCGCCGCCCTGTTCCAGCACGTCGACCACGTCGCGATACATATAGTGGGTATCGAGCCCGTTGATGCGCAGCGAGACGGTTTTCTTGCCGAAATCGACCTCTTGCAGCGCCTGGATGATGTTCTTGCGGGCCTGTTCCTTCTGGTCCGGCGCCACCGCGTCCTCGAGATCCAGGAAAATCACGTCCGTGGCCGATTTTGCCGCTTTTTCAAACAGTTCAACGCGGCTGCCGGGAACCGCAAGCTCGCTGCGGTTCATGCGCGCGGGCGCTTGCTCGACGGTCGTGAAGCTCATGCTGGTCCTCTTGCTGACGGGGGAATTGGTGGCATTTTCATGTTGCAGCGCAGCATGTCCCCTAGAGCTCCGGAAGTCAACCGGATCGGCGGCTGGTCAAGCGCCGATTCGCAGGGGTGCGGTCAGCCCGCGCAGTGTGGCGATCACGCTGAGCGGGGTCAGCTTGCCGGTGCGCGGGTTCTCCTCCGACGGCACGCCCTCGATCTTCATTTCGAAGCGCGTGCTGTCGGCCTCGACCTTGATGACATGGGTGTTGCGGGTCACCGTCGGATCGGCCCAGATTTCCAGGCGCGTGCGTTCGGGACCGATGCCGGCGAGGCTCAACGCGGCGGCGACATTGACGTTGGCGGGGAATCCCCTGGCGCCCTCGCGCGCGGTACCGTCGAAAATCTTTAGCGGTTTGGTGAGCCCTTCCAGGGAAATGCCCTGCTGTTCCAGATAAGGCGCGCCGACCAGGCCGCCGGGCGGTTTGCGGGTAACCATGGTGACCGATTCGATGGTCCCCTCTGCCGCCGCGCGTACTGCGTCGAGTCCCAACAGCGCCCCGGTCGGCACGATAATGCGGCCGCCATACCGGCGGGCCAGATCCTCGTAGTCGGCGTGCTCCAGAAGTTGGCCGATGCTGAGCGGTATGAAAATGCGGCCGGCCTCCAGCGCGGGTTCGGCGATCTCGGTAAAGATCGCAGCCGGGGCGCATTCCACGACGACATCGCCATGCACCGCCAGCTCGCTTGCGGCGATCACGGGAACGGGCTTGCGAAAATTCTGCATACGGAAGGCGGCGGCCTCGCGGTCGCGCGCCGACACGCAGGCCAGATGCAGCCCCTCGATTCCTTCATCCAGCTTGCGCGCGACGGCCATGCCGATCGCGCCGAATCCGCCAATGGCGACAGAAAGCGACTTGGTCATATCCCGGGAATTTCTTTCAGCTGTGTCGGTGGTATACCACGGTTGGCAAACTGGTTGCACATAGGCTAGGCTATAGCGACGTTGCAGATCAAGACCAATCGCGGCAGTGACAATTCAAGGTGGCGGACTGGAATCCGGTCCGCTGTCCGGCCAACCAGGAACGGCGTTCGCCGAACCCGACAAACCTAATCTCCGGGAGAAATAAGAATGATACGTAAATCTTTAATCGGAATCGCCACCATGGCGGCGCTGGCGGTCATCGCGACCGCACCCGCGAAGGCGGAAATATCGTGCGGCACGGCCAAGCTGATCGTGCCCTGGGGCGCGGGCGGTGGCACCGATGTTATTTTCCGCATCCTGGTCGAATCGGCCAACAAGAACGGCGCCAAGCCGCAGATTCAGGTGGTCAATATGGGTGGCCAGGGCGGCAACAAGGGCGCCAAGGAGGCCGTGAAGGCCAAGCCCGATGGCTGCACCCTGTTCGCGATCCATCAGAGCGCCATCAGCAGCTTCCTGACCGGCCGCGTCGACTTTACCTGGGACGCCTTCGAGCCGGTTGCCCTGATGACCCGTACGCCGACCATCTACGGCGCCAACGCCGAGGTCCCCTATAGTGACCTGAAAGGCTTGGTGGACTATGCCAAGGCGCATCCGGGCGAGGTTCTGGCGGGCGGCACGCTGGGCTCAACCAGTCATTTCAGCATGCTGTTGCTGGAAGACGCCGCGGGCGTCAAGTTCAAGCATATTTCCTATGACGGTACGCGCGAACGCATGACCGCGCTGCTGGCCAACAACATCCAGATCGGCGAAATCAATCTGGCCTCAGCCAAGAAATACATCCAGACCAACGAGTTGAAGGCCCTGGGCATCACTACGCTGGAGCGTAACCCGGATGTTCCGGATGTCATGACGGTCACCGAGCAGGGCTATGACCTGGTGATGGGCACCGACCGCGGCGTCATGCTGCCGAAGGGCGCATCGAAGGAAATCGTCGATCACTACATCGCGATCTTCACAAAGGTCGCCAATGACCCGGACGTGCAGGCGCAGATGGCGGCGAAGGGCACCTTGATGCCGTTCATCGCCGGCAACGATTACCGGACCTATTTCGAGAAGACCTTCGACAACTGGAAGAAGGTCGCCATCAAGATCGGCATGTATAAAGGCTGATCGCACGGCTGATGGGCCGGCCCTGCCCCGCGAAGGTTAGGGCCGGCCTCTCAATCACGGATTAATACCAATGCTCGTTGATAAAGACTCATTTGACCGGTTTCCCATGACCGCTCGTCAG
>DAOVHN010000345.1 GCA_030671915.1 Pseudomonadota bacterium | reverse complement strand
TTACTAGATTTAAGCGAATTCTGGCCTATGGACAAACGATCATTTCTCATGTATCGGATAAATAATTTCTATCCGACTGGTACAGCCATGGTGACACGCCTGCCCCCGATGAACACCCTGCGCGCCTTCGAGGCGGCGGCCCGGTATCTCAGCTTCACTCTGGCCGCCGAAGAGCTTCACATCAGCCAGGCGGCGGTGAGCCATCAGATAAAGGTGTTGGAGCAGGCGCTGGGCGTGCGGCTGTTCCGCCGCCTGAATCGGGCCATCCGCCTGACCGAGGAAGGCCAGGAATTCGTCGGCGAGGTCCGCATGGCGCTAAACCATCTGGCGACCGCCGTGGAAAAGCTCGCCGCGCCCGACGCGGGCGGGCCGCTGACGATCAGCGTGCTGCCCTCCTTCGCATCGAAATGGCTGGTGCCCAGGCTGGGGCGCTTCCGCGACAAACATCCGGAAATCGACGTGCGAATCAGCCCCTCGATCGTGCTCACCGATTTCCAGCGCGACGACGTCGACCTGGTGGTGCGCTACGGCAAGGGCGAATATGAAGGGCTGCACAGTGTCCGCCTGATGACCGAGGATATCTTCCCGGTCTGCGGCCCGGCCCTGCTGAAAGGGCCAAACGCGCTATCCAAACCGGAAGACCTGCGTCACCACACGCTCTTGCATGACGATGCCTATGTGGATTGGGCCATGTGGCTGCTGGTGGCGGGCGTAAAGGGGATTGGCCCGCGCCAAGGGCCCTTCTTCACCGATTCCGCCATGGTGGTCCAGGCCGCGGTGGAAGGCCAGGGCGTGGCGCTGGCCCGCGGCGCGCTGGCGGCCGGCGACATCGCGGCGGGCCGGCTGGTCAAGCCATTCGATATCGCAATTCCCACCAAATACGCCTATTATGTGCTGAGTCCCAAGGCGACGAGTCGTCACCCGAAAATTGTCGCCTTCAGGGAGTGGCTGCTGGAAGAGGCGGCGGCCGACGACACCATGCCACCTGGGCGTTGACATTTCCTACGTGGGAGACGGCAACGTTCCGATCGCAACTCAAAGGAGTTTCGGCAATGCAGGGCGTCAAGAATATCACCCTCGGATTCATCTTCGTGGTCACCGGCAGCGCCTTAATGATGGCCGTCGACCTCGGCGGCATACTGAACTATGGGGTCTGGGGCCTGATCGCCTTTGGCGCAGTCATGGCCGCCGGTGGCCTGTACCAGTTTTTTGGCCCCGGGTCGGCCGGGGTGGACGCCGAAGTGGCTTACAAGTCCAGCTCGACGGCTCGGCTGTTGATGCAAAGCATGCTCACCACGGCGCTGGCCGACGGCCATATCGTTGATGAAGAAGTGGAGGCGATCGTCGAGGCCTGCGAAGAGGTCGTCCATGAACATCTGGATCCCGAATCGATTCGCCGGCTGGCGGAGTTGATCGAGGAAAAGAGCGACATCATCATGGAAGAGATCCGCTACGAGGGGAAGATGCTCAACCTGGATGCGCGAAAAGCCATTGTCGACGCATGCGTCCTGGTTCTGATGGTGGACGACAATATCGACGTAAGGCAAACGGCGGCCGTTAACGCCATCGCACAGCAGCTCGGTTTCTCCGAAATCGAATCGCAGGCGATGATCACGGAAGCGATGACGGCAGAGCAAGACTAATACCGATAATGACTTTACCGACGCCCCCCGGCCAGCTTCACCGCATCCGGGTGGGCGCGGAGGCGTGCCATGGCGATGACGCCGACAAGAGGCCCGATCGCCAGCGCGGCGAAGGCGTAACGCCAGCCGACGGTCTCGGCCATCCAGGGAATCATATGAATGGTTGTCAGGGTCAGCAGAAAACCCATGCTGGTCTGGACTGTCAGCATGGTGCCGACCAGATTACGGTCGGAAAGCTCGGCGACACTGGCCGAAAATTGCGGCGAGTCGGCGACCACGGCGAACCCCCAGACGATGCACAGCGCGACCAGCCACACCGGGTCACCCCCGTACAGGAACCCAACGGCCAACGCGCAGGCCCCGCTGACCGTCATGGCCAGGATGGTCAGCGTGGTGCGTCCCATGCGGTCGGCGAACAGCCCGCCCATGACACAGCCCGCGCCCCCGGCCCCGATGATCGCGAAGGTCGCCAGCGCGGCATATGTCGAGGCCGCGCCGCCCGCGCCCATGGTCTGGGCGAAGCTGGCGTTCAGGAACACGCCGATCCAGGCCCACATGGCATATAGCTCCCACATATGGCCCAGATAGCCGATATTGGCGAGCCGCAGTGACTGCACCCGGAAACCGGCCAATGCGTGGGCGGGATCGAAGGGCGGCGCCTTGCCGATATTGGGCCCTATGCCGGCGAACAGGATGCCGCCCGCCGCGGCCAGCGCGGAAACGGACGCCGTGCCCAGCGTAAAACGCCAGTCGATGCCGCCCAGCGCATTGAACAGATGCGGAGCCGCCGACCCCACGGTCAGCGCCCCGACCAGCAGCCCGACCAGAAACCCCATATCCCCCTTCGCCCAGGTCGTCGCCAGCTTCATGCCGACGGGATAGATCCCCGCCATGCAGATGCCGGTGACGAAGCGAAGGACAATGACGGTAAATGAAGTGGGTTCGACCAGTAGAATTGCGGCGTTCGCCGCGGCGGCCACCAGGGCCGAGGCCATGAAGAAGCGCCGCGGGTCAATCCGGTCGGCCAAAGTGAAAAAGGCGCTGAACAGCGTGCCCACGACGAAGCCGGCCTGCACCGCGCTGGTGAACAGCGACGCCGTGGTTCCGTCCAGTCCGATTTCCGCCCGCAAGGCAGGCACCACGGCCGAGGCCGAAAACCACAGCGCCATGGCCGCGATCTGGCAAAATGCAATCAGCGCCAGCGAGGCGCCGCGTCCGGTCTGCATCGTTTATTTCCCTCTCACCCGTCAGGATATGACGTCCGGCCGACCAAGCCTTATCACATAACCGCGAGTCGGTTGCGGCGAATTGGCTTGCCGGGGTTGCATGGCGGCGACTGACGTATTAACTCCGAGGGACGAACGGCATTACGGGGAAAGCAGGCGGCCATGGCTGAACAACATCGCACCAAAATCCTCATTATCGGATCCGGCCCGGCGGGTTATACAGCGGCGGTCTATGCCGCGCGCGCCAATCTGGAACCGCTGCTGGTTGCGGGGCTGCAACCAGGCGGCCAGTTGACCATCACCACCGATGTCGAGAACTATCCCGGCTTCGCCGAGGCGGTACAGGGTCCCTGGCTGATGGAGCAGATGCAGGCCCAGGCCGAAAATGTCGGCACGAAGGTTCTGTACGATATCATCACCGATATCGACCTCTCGAAGCGCCCCTTCACGGCCACCGGCGATTCCGGCGACAGCTACGTTGCCGATACGGTCGTCATCGCGACGGGCGCACAGGCGCAGTGGCTGGGGCTGGAGTCGGAACAGAAATTCCAGGGCGGCGGCGTGTCGGCCTGCGCCACCTGCGACGGGTTTTTCTATCGCGAGAAGGATATCGCGGTAATCGGCGGCGGCAATACGGCCGTGGAAGAGGCACTGTTCCTGACCAATTTCGGCAAGAAAGTCTACCTGATCCATCGCCGCGACGAGCTGCGCTCGGAAAAAATCCTGCAGGACCGCCTGTTCAAGAACCCCAAGATCGAGCCGGTCTGGGATACGGTGGTCGAGGAAATCCTCGGCGACGAAATGCCGCCGGTCGTGACCGGCCTGAAGCTGAAGAACGTGAAGACGGGCGAGACCAGCGAACTGCCCGTCGAAGGCGTCTTCATCGCCATCGGCCATACGCCATCAAGCGATATTTTCAAAGGTCAGGTGGATATGGACGCGGGCGGCTATATCCACACCAAAC
>DAOVHN010000664.1 GCA_030671915.1 Pseudomonadota bacterium | reverse complement strand
GGGGTTCAGCCAGCTCGCCGGCATGGAGTTGAACTCGGCCGCGTCCCTTGCGATTTCATCGCCGTTGAAATTGTCCATGATCGCCGGGTCGGCTTGCACGAAGGGGGCGATCATCTCTATGGTGCGCACCGCGTTCATGGTGTCGAGCTGGCGGCGCACCTTCTCCACGGGGCTCGCGAACTCGAAGTGGATTTCCTGGCCTTGCAGCGCCTCGGGCGGCGGCGGGAATTTGCCCTGCCGCAGAAGTATCCCGAAGGCGCGCTCCACCATCGGCGCCATGTAGTCCGCCTCCAGCCGTCCGAACACCGGCCCGATGGTGCGCACGAATTCCTCCTTGCGCTCGACGATTTCGGTCGCCGTCATGGCCGGACCGTCCACCGGCAGGTTGAGCACATTGCGGAAGAAGGCGGCGAAGATCTGCTCGCGCACGTCCCGCTGCATTTCCCGGGCAAGTGGAATCTGCGCCCCGGTGAACAACGGCCGGATCGGGTCGCGCAGGCCGGCGGCGCGAAGGGCCGCCGCGTTGTAATAGGTGATCCCGCCCGGCACCAGCGACGGCCCGCGCACGATGGATTCATGCGGCGCCATCAGCGGCGGCTCAACGGCCATGTGGCCGGCCTTCAGGATGGTCTTGCCCTGCTGCTGGAGGGTGCGCGAATCCGGCAGCGCCAGCATGCCCGGTGAACGCCCGTAGGTCTCGCCCGATTCGGTGTCCCAGCGCGGCGTGGCGAAGGGCCATTCCTCGAAACCGGACTCCTCGATGAGGTGCGCGCTGGCCACGTCGATCGCCAGATATTCGTACGGCATGTGGGCCGCGTCGCGCCGGCCGGGGTCGCGGTTCTCGCGCGGTCGGATCACCTGGAGAAACTTGAATTCCGTGTCGCCGCGCTTTTCCTCGAGCGCCCGGCGGGTCTCCGCGCCCAGCTTGTCCCTGCCCCAGATCTGTTCGGCCTTGTAGGCCGGCCAGCTTGCGCGCCAGTAGAGCGAATCCACCACCCCGTCGGCATTTTCGACAAAGAAAGTGTCCCGCAAGGGAAGCGAGCGGAACAGCAGTCCGTTCCTGTCGCGGGGCTCGCTGGTCATCAGGGTGCCGCTGCCCAACACCACGAGGCTGCGGTCGGTCTCGCCGCTGGCCTGGATGAAGCGCGCGCGGGGCCGGTAGAACTCGCGGAACATGATATCGGTGGCCTGCTCCAGCCACGTCTTCACCGTGTCGAATTCGTTCAGGTCGCTGTCGGCCGCGCGGATCGACATCCAGCGGCTGGTCTTGGGCTTCAGCATGCCGTCGATGGCGCTGACCAGCCCGCGCACCGCCAGGAGAGGCGTGCCGTCATAGATATTCCCGGTGCGTTTCTCGCCGGGAACCACAGAGCGCGTGATGCTGGCCAGCCCCGGCCACAGCACGTCGGCCACGTCCTGGAAATGCGAGTCCCAGACCCGCCGGCCGCCCTCCAGCTTGCCGAAGCCGTGCAAAACGTCCTGAATACGCTGTTCAATCATGCTGTCTCTTCCAATTTTGTATGACGCCGGACCGGCTTAAAGAGCAGGCAAACGCCGGAAACACAGGAACAATGAAAAAGTTTCTTCTCCGCGGCCCTCTGCGCATCCTCTGCGTCCTCTGCGGTAAGAAGTTCGACCGCGGAGGACGCAGAGGGCCGCGGAGAGTACGCAGAGAATTGAAATTATTGATCTCTATGTCTCTGTGCCTCTGTGGTTAACCTGCTACGCCTTACCCTTTTTTGCCCTTCGCCGCCTCTTTGGCCGGCTGGTAGGCCTGCAGGGGTTCGACCGCGATGGTGCTGTCTCCCACCGGGACCACCACGACATCGGCGGGGCGGCCGGGGCCGGCCGGGCCGGCGGGGACGCGGGTACGACCGTGCGGCCGCCACGACCACGCACCGCGGCGGCGGCGCGCGCC
>DAOVHN010000591.1 GCA_030671915.1 Pseudomonadota bacterium | reverse complement strand
TCGCCCATGCCGGGGCCGGCGATCTCTTGGGCCTTGGCATCGCCGGGGATGCTCTTGGTACGGTCGTCCCATTCCAGCAGCATCGCGATGGTATCCGCGTTGTAGAGGGCGCGAACCGTGATGGTATCGTTCGACGGCGTGAAGAAGCGGTCCTTGGCGATGATCTGCGGCACCAGATAAAAGGTCGCCGGCTCAACCCCGGCCCATTGCGGGTCGTCGGGCGCCTCCGGCAGGACGCCTTCCAGCCTTGCCGCCTTGATCACCGTTTTCTCCGCGCGAACCGGCGCGCCCGTGCCGGTCAGGGACGCGACATAATTGGCGACGTGCCAGCGTTCCTCGATGGTCAGCTTCTTCTTGCTCTTGGGGTCGGCGAAGTTCGGCATCTGCGTGCCGGGAATGCCGACGGAGGAGCGTGTGAAGATGTCCTTCGGGTCGGCGCTGGCGCGGAAGGTCCAGGGTTTGGTCAGGTTGCGCGGCCAGGTGCGTTCGCCATTGTCGCCCTTCAGCCGCTTGATCGCATCGCCGCGGCCGTCCTGGCCATGGCATTCCGAACAACGGTCGTTGTCGTGGAACAGACGCTTGCCCTCGGCGATGCTCTGTTCGGAGGTTTCGACCTGTTTGCCGTAATCGATACCCGCGCCGGGCTCTTCCTCCTCGATGCCGGCGAAGGTTTTCAGGTAGATGACCAGATCCCACATGTCCTGCTCGGACAGCACGTCGCCCCATTCGGGCATCGCGGTGCCCGGCATGCCGTCGCGGATCATGCGGAAGATGTCGTCGTCGCCGGCGTAGTCCCAGTCGAACACGACGCTCTTGATCTTGTACTGGCCAAGCGAGAAATCGCGCGGCGGGGGGTTCAGGCGCTCGGCGGCCGGGCCCAGCCCGTCGCCCTCGTCGCCATGGCACCAGACGCAGCGCTTCAGGTAGATTTCCTCGCCGCGGTCGGGATCGCCCTCGGCCGCCATTGCGGGCAGGACGAACATTGCAATGGCCGTCAGGGCCGGAATTGATGTTGTCAGTCGCATGATCAATGCGCCTCCCACGATCGCGGCCGATGGCCCGTATAGTCATAAAGGTAAAGGATGACCTTCCAGATCTCGTCTTCGGTCAGGAAGTTCTGCCAGACCGGCATCGACGAGTTCCACGGCGTGGCTTCCGCCGGGAGGCCCGGCCCACCGGTCGAGATGCGCCAGAACAGGTAGGATTCCTGAAGCTGGGCGATGGTGCCGATATCCTGGAAATTCAGCGGCAGCGGGTTCAGGCCCTGGGCATACGGCCCCTGCCCGTCCAGCTTGTCGCCATGGCAGTACTGGCAGTTCTTGATATAGACGGCGCCGCCCTCGGCCACGAGTTCGGCGAACCGGTCCGGGTCTTCTTTCTCCAGCTTGCGATATGGATTCTCCAGCGACAGCAGATCGACGCGTTTGCCGAAGATCTTGGCCGTGGAAGGCGGGGCGGGATGGATCGAGCGCAACTCGACCGGCGCCTCCAGACCGGGCAGGGCCTGGCTGTAGGCGCCGTAGCCCGCGGCCAGCGGGACCAGCACGAAGACGATATTGCGGATCATGCGCTTCGACGGATCCTCGACCAGCGCCTTGATCGGCGCGACCAACTCGGCGGCGCCTTTCTCGGTGAAGGTAAAGACCATGAAAACGCCGGCGACCACGAAGAACATGTACATGGTCAGCAGGCTGGCCGGGATCAGATGGTCCAGCAGGACATCGAAGATCAGCCTGAAGACCGCATAGACACCGACAACGACGAGGGTGGCCTGGAGGAGCCTGGGGATTTTCATCTCTCTTCTCTCCTCACTTCCGGTCCGCGAGATACTGGACGAGCATCTCTAACTCGGCGGCGTAAAGCTGTTCGCCATAGTCGGGCGGCATCATGTCCGCCTCGAAGCCTTCGCCAATATCGGCGTTGGGGTCGAGGATCGCCCGGCGTAGCCAGGCCTCGTCGCGGGTCGCGCCGATCGCCGTCAGGTCGGGGCCGACCTCGCCCTCCTCGTCCGCTATTTTGTGACAGGCGCCACATGTGAACTCGACGATCAAATCCTCGGCGGAAGCAAACATGGGACGCGGTTCGCCTGGCTCTCCGCCATCGTCGACAGGCACTTCCTCGGCCGCCTCGGCGGCGATCTCCACCGTGATTTCCGCCCCGGCCAGGTCCTGCAGATAGGCGATGACCGCGCCCATCTCGGCCCCGGAGAGGCGGATACCGCCGGATGAGACGTCTGGCATTGGGCTGACCGTATCGCTGGTGCC
>DAOVHN010000158.1 GCA_030671915.1 Pseudomonadota bacterium | reverse complement strand
GATCCGGGTGGGCCCGCCGGGCAGACTAGTTCCAGGGCGCTGGCGGTCACGGTTGGCGCTCCCGGCGGCGGGTGGGCATGCTGGCAACCGTCTCGTCGAGGTCGCGCAGTTGCGCCTCCTGCGCATCGCAGCGCCGCTGCACCGGAGCAACCAGAGCCGCCCGCAGTGCTTCGAGATCCCGTTCCGCGCGCCGGTATAGCACTCCGCCGGCCCGCAACAGGCCACGCGCGGGCGCGCCAAGCGGGCCCAGCGGGCGCAGCAAATCCTCGGTCAGCGAGATATCGGCCCCGTCCACCGCGTTGCGCAGGGCGACCACCGCGGCCATATCGCCCTCGACGGCCAGCGCGCGGGAGAAGAACAGCGCGTCCCCGTCGATCCGCCCTTCCAGCAGCTCGATCAGTGCGGGCAGCGGTCCTTTGATAGTGGCCGCGACCGGCCGTTCCGGCTCCTCATCCTCGCCAATGACAAGAAGGCGCGGCGACGGCAGGTCGGCGCTGAGATGGAACCGAAACGGCAGATCCACCGGGTCGATCAGGAAATCGCGATTGGCCAGCCCTTCCAGCCTTTCGAACACGCCCCGATGGCTGCGCAGCAAGGCGGTCATGGCCAGCGACGCGACCACCTGCAGCGCCGGTTTCGGCGCCGGACGCAGGGCGAACCCAAGCAACAGCACAGGGGAAAGGGCCGGCGTCGTTTGGCCGGATTTGGACATGAACACCCGCCTCCACAGCAATGGATGCGCAAATGCGCAACGGGGCGAGGATAGGATGACTCGCCCCGCATGGCTTTGACTCAAATCAAGTGTTCAGCTCCAGGGGAACGGGCTGTGCGAGACCGGATGCAGCTTGCCTTCGGCGTAGCGCGAGAAGCGGAAGGGCTCCAGCAGCTTGCTCTGTTTGCCCAGTAGTTCCTCTGCCACCAGTTGGCCGACACCGATCATCTTGAAGCCGTGGTTCGAGTCGGCGATGAAATAGGCGTTCTCGCAGAAGCGGTCGAAGACGGGGAAAGAGTCCGGCGTGAAGCAGCCGATCCCGCCCGACGCTTCCTTCTTCCATTTGCCGATCTGGCCGGAAAAGCGTTCCTGGCAGAAGGCCAGCGCCGAACACCACATATGGGCGAATTCGTCATTGACGATGAATTCGGGCGACTCGGGTCCATAAGGATCGACCTCGACCTCATTCGCCGGCCGTTCGACCTTGTAGGGCGATGCGCCGCCCTGAATGCCGCCGAAATTGAAGTCTGGCTTGTAGTAGATGCCCCACAGCTTGTCGGTGATCAGCGACCTGTCGACGTCGGAATAGAGCGGCGCGTCGGTATCCACATGGATTACCGGCGGCATCTTTCCGTCGTTGGTCTTCTGCAGGTCGGGGTCGACGCCCAGCGTGCCTTCCTCCAGGCACCAGTAAACCCACATCGGGATATCGTCATGCATCACCCCATCCGCGCCCTTGATCGAGACGGTGTCTGGCAGGTCGAGCATTTCCCAGAAGGTCCGCACCCAGGGGCCGGCGCCGATTACCACCTCGTCGCATTCGATCGCGCCGCGGTCGGTTTCCACCGCCTCGACCGCGCCCGAGCCGTTGGCCTGGCGCAAGCCGGTCACGGTGACGCCGGTCAGGATGCGCACGCCTTCGGCCTCGGCCTTGGCCGCCAGACCGTACATGGCCTTGGTGTTGTTGGCATAGCCGCCGTTCTTTTCATGCAGGACCGAGGTGATGCCCTTGGCCCGCCAGTCATGGAAAATTCCCTGCATGTACTTCATGCAGTCGGCCTCGCCCTCAATGAAGTCGGATTCGTAGCCGATCGCCTTTTGCTGGTCATGGATCGTGGCGATGTCTTCATGCATCACCTCGGGGCTGATCTGCATATAGCCGACCGGGTGATAGGCGAAGGCCTCCGGGTCGCTGGCCCAGACGCTGGCGGAATGCGCCATCAACTCGCGCATGGCCGGCTGGAAATAGTTGTTGCGAACCACGCCGCAGGCGATGCCCGAGGCGCCGGCGGCGATGCCGCCCTTGTCGATGATCAGCACGTCGCTGCCGTCGCCCTTGCCGGAAGCCTTCAGCCCCGCCGCCAGATGCCAGGCGGTGGAAAGGCCGTGAATGCCGGCGCCGATGATGACGTATTTTGACTTCGTCGGAAAAGCCATGGGGTTCCTCCTCCCGCGAACCGGACGCCGGCTACAGCGCCGGCGCCCGGAACGCTACAACGGAACCCCTTGGCGATTTGGTTTTTCCCGACCACCGCTATCGCACGACCGACCCGAACCGGTCAGACGCATTCCGCTTGTGTATGCGGCGGGTTGTCGTTGGCGGCCAGTTGCGACAGCGCGACCGGCAGTTCGTTGTCGTTCGCCACCGTCAGCCGGCTGATATCGTCGGCCACGTCATGCAGCATGCCGCGGTGCAGGCCGATGTCGGCCAGCAGGCGATCGTCCAGCTCGCGCAGGGTCAGGTATGTCGAGCGGCGGATGTTCCAGCGCTCGAAGGCCTCGACCAGGCTTTCGAAGATGGAGCGGCGCGGCGGGGAGGGCTCGACGATCCGCACATTATCGGGAACTTCGACACCGGCGGCGCGGGCGATGCTGCGTGTAAGAATATCCAACATGGTTGAGTCCTCCTAATGGATCGTTTCAAGTCATTGGCTCTTCTATTTGTTAAGTTGCAGTGAATTATTCCTTTCCACAAACGATAATATTTCATAGATTGAATTAGTTTTTCTAACGTATCGGAGAGAAATGTCCCGTCGAATCGCCCCGCTTAACGCCCTGCGCGCCTTCGAAGCGGCGGCGCGACACCTGAGCTTCACCAGGGCGGCCGAGGAGTTGCATGTAACCCCCGCCGCCATCAGCCACCAGATCAAGGCGCTGGAGGATTATTGCGGCGCGCCGCTATTCCGCCGCCTGACCCGCTCGCTGCTGCTGACCGACCAGGGGCAGGCCGCGCTGCCGGTTCTGCGCGAGGGATTCGATATGCTGGCGGCGGCATCGTTACAGCTCGCCCGGCGGCGCGACGATAATGTCCTGACGGTAAGCGCTGCCCCCTCGATCGCGGGGAAATGGCTGGTTGCGCGGCTGGAGCGGTTTCGCGCCCGGCATCCGGATATCGACGTCCGGCTGGACGCCACCAACCGGGTGACCGATTTCGAGCGCGACGGCGTGGATCTGGTGATCCGCTATGGCGGCGGCGACTATCCGGGCCTGCATGTGGAGCCGCTGCTTTCGACATCCGTGTTCCCGGTTTGCAGTCCGGGACTGCTTGAAAACGGCCCCCCGCTGAATGTCCCCGACGACCTTGTCCACCACACGCTCCTTCATGTCGACTGGACGTCCCAGAATGCCACTTGGCCCAGTTGGCGCATGTGGCTGCTGGCCGCCGGAGTGGAGGGCGTGGACGCCGAGCGCGGCCCGCGTTTCAATGACGCCGGCCTTGTCATGCAGACCGCCATTGCGGGCCAGGGGGTGGCGCTGGCCACCGACGTGCTGGCCGTCGACGACCTGACCGCCGGGCGGGTGGTGCGGTTGTTCGAAATCTGCGTGCCGGTCGATTTCGGCTATTACATCGTTATCCCGAAGGAAAAGACGGAAATCCCGAAGGTCGCAGCCTTCGCGGCCTGGCTGCATGAAGAGGCTGACCTGATGGGGAGCGAGACGGCTACCCCATGACCGCGCGGCGCAGCATGTTGATTCCGGCGATGAACAGGACCACCAGCACCACCGTGCGGAAGGTATCGGCATTCAGTTTTTTGCGAAGCTGCTGGCCCAGCCACATGCCCGCGAAGACGGCGGGCGTCGCCACCAGCGACCAGCCGGTCAGTTCCAGCCCAAGCACGCCGAAGGCCCACAGCGTAATCAGCAGGACGATGCCGCCATAGGCGTAGGTGACCCCGATCGCCGCGACGAACTCGTCCTTCTTCAGCCCCAGCAGGAACAGGTAAATGGCGATCGGGGTGCCGAAGAAGCTGGATACTCCGCCGGAAAATCCGGAACACAGGCCCATCGTCGGCGCTACCCATCGCTCTTGGCGGGCGGACATGACGCTGTCCGGCTGGTAGTGGACCATGGCCACGAACAGCATGGTGAGGGCGCCCAGCATGCCCATTACGATCCGTGGCTCCGCCCAGGCCAGGACGGCGACGCCCGCGACCATGCCAAAGGGCTGGGCCGCAAGCAGCGGCCAGGCGCGGCGGACAACCTGACGCCAGCGGCCACCCTGCCAGCCCTGCCACAGGTTCGAGGCGATGATCGGGAAGGTCATGACCGAGACCGCCACCGGCACGGACACGAACAGCGTCATGACCGGGACCGCGACCAGCGGCAGCCCCATTCCCGTGACCCCCTTGACCAACCCGCCGGCAGCCAGACCGCTGGCGATGGCGAGTATCGTTATCAGGGTCAGGTCTTCCAACGCTGTTTCCTTCCATGCGGCGCACACCGGACTGCCGCAGTTTGGCAAAAAACGAGATATAGTGTATGAGATTTCAGTATGCTGAATTATCCGGAATGCCAGGACTGCATAGCCCCGCGAGCCGGATTTGGCAACGATTCCAATTCACGCGGAGGCCGTGAAGCGCGATGAAGAACCTGCGGGAGCCCAGCAAACCGCGGTCCGGGTCCCCGGAGGACGAGCGCGCCCACGGCTCGGCGCTCGCCAAGAGCATGGCGGTTCTCGACCTCGTGGCGGCGGAAGGCAGGCCCCTGGGGCTGGTGGAGGTGACCGAGCGGCTGGGCTTGTCCAAACCCACGGTCCACCGCATCATGCGTCAGTTGGAGGACGAGGGCCTGCTGCAGCGCGAGCCCCTGCGCGACCGCTACGGCGTCGGCCCGCGCCTCTGCGCCCTGTCGGTCAACGCACTCGCCAGCGCCGTCCAGAGCGGCGCCGTCCATGCGATTCTGGCGGAGTTGGTCGCGAAAATCGGCGAGACCTGCAATATCGGCATACTCGACCGCACGCAAGTCGTCTATGTGGACCGCGTCGAGTGCGACTGGCCGCTTCGCCTGCAATTGTCGCCCAACAGCCGCGTGCCCGCCCATTGCACCGCCAACGGCAAGCTGCTGCTGGCCTTCCTGGATGGCCGGACCCGCGAAAAACTGATCGCAAGCCTGGCGCTGAAGCGCTTCACGGACAACACGATCACCGACTTCGGCCGGCTGGAAGAACAATGCCAGGCCATCCGCCGGGACGATTACGCCATCAACGACCAGGAGTTTCACCTTGGCCTGATCGGCCTGGCCGTGCCGATTCGCGACGCTGAGGGCCGCGCGATCGCCGGGCTGGCCATGCACAGCCCCTTGCCCCGGCTCGATATCGCCGGGCTGCGCGATCACCTGCCGGTGCTGCGCGAGGCTGCCGCCCGCATGGAGTCGGCCCTTAAAGAGGACTGCGGGGAGGGATGAAGGGAATGGCCGGCGGCGTGCCGGGCGAAATCGCCAAGGACCAGTGTGAGACAGGCATTGTCCTGCACCGGCTGCGTGTGCCCTTGCGGGTTCCCTACAAGTTGTCCTTCGGTCCGGTAGAGGCCTTCGACACGATCCTGGTGGAAATCGTCGGCGAGGACGGCCGGTCCGGCTTCGGCGAGGCGACCTTCCTGCCCGGTTATTCCGAGGAGACGATGGAAGGGTCGTGGGGCCGCGCCGCCGCGCTGGCGGAGCAGGCGGCGGGCCGGACGCCGGCCGAAATCATGGCGCAGGCCGCCTCGCTACATCAGGAAGGCCCTTTCACCACCACGGCCTTCATGACCGCCTGCGAGATGCTTTCCGGCCACCCGATGCTGACCCCCCGACAGACCGTCACCGCGCCCCTGCTGGCGATCGTGAATTCGGGCGAACCCGCCGGATACGAGGTGGAGATCGAGGGCCATCTGGCGGCCGGCTACCGCACGCTCAAGGTCAAGGTCGGCTTCGACCTGGAACCCGACCTCGCCCGGGTGGAGCGGATCCGGCAATTCGTCGCCGGGCGCGCCGCGATCCGGGTGGATGGCAACCAGGGCTACAGCCGTGACGAGGCGTTGCACTTCGCCGCCGCGCTGGAGCCGGAAGGGATCGAACTGCTGGAACAGCCGGCGCATGCGGACGACTGGGAAACGGCCGCCGACCTGGCAAAGGTCGCTCAAGTTCCGATGATGCTGGACGAGTCCATCTTCGGCATCGCCGACGTGGAGCGCGCAGCGGAACTGGGCGCCGCCCGCTATATCAAGTTCAAGCTGATGAAGGCCGGCGGCATTGACCGTCT
>DAOVHN010000089.1 GCA_030671915.1 Pseudomonadota bacterium | reverse complement strand
CTGGGTGGAACAGCCGGACGGGCGCGTCAATGACGGCGTGTCGCGGGTCATCGTTGGCGGCAACGACTGGGCGTCGGCCTGGGCGCTGGACAATTCCGGCCTGCCGCTCTATCCGGCGGTGCCGGGCGGCGAACCCCAGCGTGAGATGGCCTTCCGCTTTGGCGTCAATCTGGTGATGTACACGCTGACCGGCAATTACAAGTCCGACCAGGTGCATGTGCCCGCCATCCTGGAACGGCTGGGGCAATAGGCGATGTCGGCAACCTCCATCCAATTCGCCCCGCTGCTGCCCTGGCTGGCCATTGTTTTCCTGGCGACCCTTGCGCTTGTCGCTTTCCTGCCGGGCATCTGGTTCCAGGCGCGTGGCACGGGCTGGCGCATGCTGGCGGTGGCGGCGATCCTGGCGGCGTTGGCCAACCCGTCGCTGGTCGAGGAGGAGCATGACCCGCTGAAGGATGTGGCGGTAATCGTTGTCGACGATACGCCCAGCCAGGGAATCGGTGAACGGCGCGCGCGAATGGCGGAAGCACTGGAGAAAATTCGCGAGGAACTGGGCAAGCACGGGGATACGCTGGAAGTCCGGGAGATCACGCTGCACCATAAATCCATCGCGGCGGCCGATGAGGGCACCAGGGCCGTCGATCCCCTGACCCGCCTGCTGGCCGACGTCCCGCCGCGCCGTCTGGCCGGGGTTCTTATGCTGACCGATGGGCAAATTCACGACATTCCCGACAATGCAGAAGGCGCCGGGCTGCCGGGGCCGGTGCATGTCCTGCTGACCGGCGACCGGGACGAGCAGGACCGCCGGCTGGTGGTCACCCGCGCGCCGAGTTACGGTATCGTCGGCGACCCGCTGTCTATCACCGTCCACGTCGAGGACCAGGGCGCCGAACCGGGCGGGCACGCCAAGATCGAGCTGCGCTTCCCCGACGGCACGGTGCGCAATTTCGTGGCCGAAATCGGCAAGGACACGGAAATTCCGCTTACCCTGGAGCATGCGGGCCCGACCATCCTGGAGCTGTCGGTCGATGGCGGCCCGAACGAGCTGACGATGGCCAACAACCGCGCGGTCGTCGAGGTCAACGGCGTGCGCGACCGGCTGCGGGTACTGCTGGTCTCGGGCGAGCCGCATGCGGGCGAGCGCACCTGGCGCAACCTGTTGAAATCCGACCCGTCGGTCGATCTGGTCCATTTCACCATCCTGCGGCCGCCGGAGAAACAGGACGGCACACCGATTCGGGAGCTGTCGCTGATCTCCTTCCCGACGCGCGAGCTGTTCGAGGTGAAACTGCACGAATTCGACCTTGTGATCTTCGACCGCTACCGCCGGCGTGGCGTGCTGCCGCCGGTCTACCTGCAGAATATAGTCGATTACGTGATGGCGGGCGGCGCCCTGCTGGAGGCCGTGGGCCCCACCTTCGCCAGCCCCTACAGCATCTATCGCACGCCGCTGGGCGGCGCCCTGCCGGGCGAGCCGACCGGCGAGGTGATCGAACGCGGCTACAAGCCCGTCGTCACCGAGACCGGCAACCGCCACCCCGTCACCGCCGATCTGCCGGGCAGCGGCAAGGACGGCGCCGAGCCGGCCTGGGGCCGCTGGTTCCGGCAAATCGACGTGCAGGTGCGGCGCGGGCAGGTATTGATGGACGGCGCCGACGGGCGGCCGCTGGTGATCCTTGACCGTATCGGACTGGGCCGGGTGGCGCAGATCAACAGCGACCATATCTGGCTGTGGGCGCGCGGCTTCGAGGGCGGCGGACCGCAGGCCGAACTGCTGCGCCGCATGGCGCACTGGCTGATGCAGGAACCGGACCTGGAAGAAGACGCTATCGCCGCGACGGTGGAAGGCGACAAGCTGGTGATCGAGCGGCGCAGCGTCGAGCCCGATGAATGGCCGATCGAGGTGCAAACGCCGGACGGCGAAACCCTGACGGTGGGACTGACCGAAACCCGACCCGGCCGGTACGAGGCTACCCTGCCGGTCGAGCAGGCCGGCCTCTACCGGGTCAGCGACGGCATCAATGTAGCGATGGCGGCGGTCGGTGCGCTGAACCCGCTGGAATGGGCCGACGTGCGCACCAGCGAGACCGTGCCGGCGCCGCTGGCCGAGGCGACGCGCGGCTCCGTCAACTGGCTGGCCGACGGCCTGCCGCAGATCCGCCGCACCCCGCCCGAGCGTAATCCGTCGGGCCGCGGCTGGATCGGCCTCGTCGCCAACGGCGACTATCTGGTGACCGGCGTGCGTCAGATCCCCGCCCTGCCGGCCTGGCTGGCTCTGATGCTGGCCTTGGGGCTCGCCGTCATCGCCTGGCGGCGCGAGGGACAATAAAGCAATCTTCCCGCGCGGCCTGGTGCAGCCGACGGTGAAATACCGCGTCCATGAATGCGTCTTCGCGGTGCTGGCCCTGGAAAGCGAACCCGTGGACCCGCGGCTTTGAGACAGGCGAACGGGACCGCCTGCAAATGCCGGCGGCCCCGATGCCTCTCGCTTGTCGCGTTCAGTCGCTGCTGTACAGGTCGAACTCGCCGTCCGAGCCACTGAAAAGCCCATGACCGTCCGGGATCTCATGTATGGCCGTGTAGTCGAACGGCTCTACATTCGAGCAGGCGGCCAGGGCCCCACCGAGCGCCACAGCGGCGAGTATGCGCGCCGTCATGCGTCCGAGGGTTTGCCCTTTTTTTAGATTTCTCATGGTCATACCCTCAGAATTTTACCCGGGCGCCGGCCATCACCGCGGTTATGTCATCGAAGTTGAAGCCGACCCGGTCCAGTTGGTACTGGCGCGCGCCGAGATAAAGTTCGGTGCCGATCTTGTCGACGGCCTGCACGACAAAGGCGCCATATGAAGTGGCTTCGTCCTCGACCGAGCCCGAATCCACTTCGTCCGCCTGGATGTAGTCGATGGCAAAGGCGGTGTTGCCAATGCCGCCGCCCCAGATGTAACCCACTTTCACGTACCAGAAGAACGGATCGCGGGTCGAGTTGACGGCGCCAACCTGCAGATCCCGCACGCCGGCGGCACCCGTCACGTTGAAGCCGGATGAGTGCCTCACGGAGAGCGAGCCGTTGATCTGCGAATCGACATCGCCATTGACGGCGTACGCGACCGCCGCGGCTACCTTCAGGCCGGCGCCGATATCGCCGGAAAACCTCGCGGCAACATCCGACTTCCGGCTATCGGCTTGGCTGACCGAAAGCTGGAATCCGCCGAATTTCGGGGTGTCATAGCGGATCCGGTCGTCACGGCTCAGCCCGTCGAAGTTGCTGAGGACGCTGCCGATGTTCGGTCCGGCCACACCGGCATCCTGAAACTCGATGCCGCCGGCCATATCGGTTACTCCGGAATAGCCGATGACGCCGGTTCCCGACAAGTCGACCTCGGACGAGCCGTTCGACGCCGTGTCGCCCTGGCCGAGCCAGAGACGGCCGAACCGCTTGTGATCGAAATAGAGCTCCAGTTTGCGCTCGGTGAAGCTGTTATTTCCACCGGTCGTGGTGCCGTCGATGTTGATGTTGGCGGTGGAGTTCGATTCGAACTGCACCTCGATCACGCTGCCGATCGAGATATCCTCGTTGTAATCGGCCGAGCCGATCATACGGAAGCGGGTCGAGGAATTGTCATTGTCGACATGCAGGATCTCGGTCTGATTGCCGTCATCGACAAAAAGCACGCCGCGATTTACCTGGCCGGAAAGAGAGAGATGCACGTTCGAAGCGCCGGACAAGACCGAATCATCCGCCCCATCCCCGTCATGTCCAGCCATGGCTGGCGCCCCTGACATAAGTATCGCGAGTACTGCCGATGCCGCCGGGAAAGTGGCTGTCAACGGTAGTCTGGCATCCCAAAAATATCTGTTTTGTGTGGTCATTTCTTCCTCCTGATTTTCGGTAATGTTGCATCAGGAGCTGCCCCCAATAGGTCGCCCGACCGCAGCTCCTTAAAGACGATGGCGGCAGGCAGTAAAGTCGTCAATAAATAGTAGTATATTGTTACAATTTTGTTACTTATGGTCGCGCTGCTGTGATTAAGTCGTGAGGTTGGTTAGTAAGGTTATTATTAAAGCGTTGTTTTCAGTAATATTATCGTTATGTGAATTTTTATTTCGGCCCACGCAGCGGCAAGGGGCCAGTGCCAACGGCATCGGCGGTCCAGTTCATACTGCCCGGATTGTAAAAATACCCGTTACTGACCGGCCTCGATCGGTGCCAGCCGAAACTCCTCGGGGAGGAAGAATAAATGATCGTATCGCTGGCGCGTCGCATGGCATCCGATACAGAACTGCACCGCTTCGGCGCTTACACCCTTCGTCTCGCCGAACAGGCTGCCATCCGGCATGATCATGCTGTAGCGCCAGTCGCCGCTTTGCGAATTGAAACCGGCTTCCATTTTTTCCATCACGAACATCGGTCCGGGATAGATGCCGCCGTCGGCGGTGGCGGTGAAACTGTCCTTCAACAGGATCGAGCCCTTGGGCAATATGCCGACTTGTTCGAATGCGCCATAGGCCTGACCGGCACGGTTGGCGTAATTGTTCACGTAGCGTGCGCCATGTGTGGCCGAGCGGTATGGCGCCTTGTTGAAGCGCCGCCAGGAAAGATAATTCCTGAGGTCCGGCATCCTGGCCAGCGCATAGCCCGCCGCCATTTCGGCGCGGATGTTCTGATAGACCGTCTCGGCCGTGTTGGGGAACATGTCGGCGGGGCGCTCGACCTTGAAGTGGGTTTTCGGCGTTGTTACGGTCGTGCTGTCCTGCTGGCTCGAGGCGACACGCCCATCAACCGCGACGCCCGCGACAACCAGCAGGGCGAGCAGAAAAACCGATATTGCCGTAACCGATATGGCGGACCGCCGGTCTGCAGCCATCGAACGCTCCTTTCAACCTTGTCAGGCTACGGCAAAGCCGCACAAGGCTGAACTGACGAGGGCGTGATATAACGCAGAGTTGATCCGCCGTGCCCCAGCCGCGAGCGTCAGCAGGCGTCTGCCCACGGCGCGGGGTTCAGGGCCTCGGCCAGATAATCCACGAAGGCCCGCACCTTGGCCGACAGATGCCGGTTATGCGGATAGACGGCGTGGATGCCTCGTGTTGGTGGCTCGTAGTCTCGCAACACTGGCTCCAGCCGCCCCGCGCGAAGATCGTCGCAGGCCATGAAGACCGGCGTGGCGACGACCCCCAGCCCGGCCACCGCCGCCTGGCGCAACATGTCGCCGTTATTAGCGGCCAGTGACCCCGATACCCGCACCGCCACATCGCCCTCTGGCCCCCGCAGCCGCCACTCGTTACCGGTGGCCAGATAGCTGTAAGCGAAGCAGTTGTGGTTCGCGAGTTCGGAAGGATGGGAGGGCCGGCCATGCCGGTTCCAGTATTCGGGTGCGGCGCAGATCACCGATCCGGATTCCGCCAGTTTGCGGGCGATCAGGCTGGAATCGGGCAACTGCCCGATGCGCACCGCCAGATCGTGGCCTTCGTCGACCAGATCCACGAAACGGTCGTTGAAGCTCATATCGACCTTCAGTTCCGGGTTGGCCAGCATGAAGGGGGGCAGCAGCGGCGCAAGGTACTGGATTCCGAAATCTACGGGCACGTCCACGCGCAACGTCCCGCGCGGCTTCTCGTTGAGCCGGGTGACTGCGAGTTCCGCCTCTTCGGCCTCGGCGACGATGCGCGCGCAGCGTTCGTAGAAGGCGGCGCCGACCTCGGTCAGGCTGAGGCGTCGCGTCGTGCGGTTCAGCAGCCGCGCGCCCAGCCGTTCCTCCAGCCGGGAGACCTGCTTGCTGACCGCCGCCTTGGACATGCCGAGGCGGCGTGCCGCACCGGTGAAGCTGCGCGCCTCGACCACCTGAGCGAACACTGCCATGCCGGAAAGATTATCCATCGCCACACCTATTGTTTCTAATAACGAACAATATGTTTACCGGAAGGCTGATTGTTATTCAATCTGGGTTCAATCATATGGAGAGCCAAGGAACAAACCAACCGATGCGGAGAGTAACGAGATGGGACTGTTGATCGACGGCAAATGGCGCGACCGCTGGTACGACACGAAGAAGACGGGCGGCCGGTTCGTGCGCAAGGCTTCCGCCTTTCGCAACTGGGTGACCCCGGACGGGCGCCCCGGCCCGACCGGCAAGGGCGGTTTCAAGGCAGAGGCCGGGCGTTACCACCTTTACGTCTCGCTCGCCTGCCCCTGGGCCCATCGCACGCTGATTTTCCGGGCGCTGAAGGGGCTGGAGGGCATGATTTCGGTATCGGTGGTCAACCCGCTGATGATGGAGCAGGGCTGGAGCTTCGACCCCGGCGAGGGCGTCGTGCCCGACGATGTGAACGGCGCGCGCCACCTGTATGAAATCTATACGAAGGCCGACCCGAACTATACCGGCCGTGTGACTGTTCCCGTGCTTTGGGACAAGCAGACCGGCACCATCGTCAATAACGAATCCGCCGAGATCATCCGGATGTTCAATTCGGCATTCGATGCGGTCGGGGCGACCGGTCCGGATTTATATCCGGTGGAACTGCGCGACGATATCGACTGGGTGAACGACTTTGTCTACGACCGCATCAACAACGGTGTCTACAAGGCCGGCTTCGCGACCACGCAGAAGGCATACGACGAAGCGGTCCAGAGCCTGTTCGAGGCGCTGGACGGGCTGGACGCAAGGCTGTCCCGGCAGCGCTATCTGACCGGCGAGCGGATCACCGAGGCCGACTGGCGGCTGTTCACCACGCTGGTGCGTTTCGATGCCGTATATGTCGGGCATTTCAAGTGCAACCTGAAACGCCTGGTCGACTATCCGAACCTGTGGGCCTGGACACGCGAGCTTTATCAGATTCCCGGAATCGCGGAGACCGTAAACCGCGCACATATCAAGGACCACTATTACCGCAGCCACCGGACCATCAACCCGGCAGGCATCGTGCCGGCCGGCCCGGAGATCGACTTCACCAAACCGCACGGGCGTGACCGGCTGACGCTGGCGGCATGAACCAATTTTACGACAGGAGATGAAGAGATGATGGATGTCACCACGGAAAGAAACCGGCTGTTCGTCCCCGCGCTGGGGACGGTATACGAGAAACTTTCACCCCTGAGTTGGCCGCTGGTGCGCGTCGCTGCCGGACTTCTGCTGGTGCCGCACGGCTATATGAAGCTGTTCGGCGGCATGGCGGGTCTCATCGGCTGGTTCGGACAGATCGGCCTGGAGCCGGCGGCGTTGCTGGCCTGGTACATCGCCCTGCTGGAATTCGTTGGTGGGCTGATGCTGGCGGCCGGGTTCCTGACCCGCTTCGTGGCCGCCCAAGTCGTCGGCTTCATGGCCGTCGCCGCCTTCGCCATCCATTGGAGCAACGGTTTCCTGTGGACCAACGGCGGCTATGAATACCCGCTGCTGTGGGGCGCGGTCGCACTGGCGATCCTGTTCCGCGGCGGCGGCGAGCTTTCGGTCGACGCGAAGCTCGGCCGCGAAATCTGACCTCGGAGATGGACGGCCCACACCGGGCCGTCCATATTCCTCCCATGACGACAAGGCTCCCCGCACTCTTCGTTGGCCACGGCTCCCCGATGATGGCAATTCAGCCGGACGCAACCAGCGTCTTCCTGCAGCGCCTGGGCCGGGAACTGCCACGCCCGAGGGCGGTACTCTGCATATCGGCGCACTGGGAGACCGGCGAACCGACGGCGGGCGCGGCAACCGCGCCGAAGACCATCCACGATTTCCATAATTTCCCCGAGGCCCTGTACGAGATCGAATATCCCGCCCCAGGCGCGCCCGAACTGGCCGCCCTCGCCGCCGAACTGACCGGCGGCGGGGCCGATCACAAACGCGGCCTCGATCATGGGGCCTGGGTGCCGCTCAGGCTGATGTACCCCGACGCCGACATGCCGGTGGCGCAGCTTTCGATACAGCCGGGCCGGGGTGCGGCGCACCATCTCGAAATGGGGCGCAAGCTGGCGCCCCTGCGCGACGAGGGCGTGCTGATCCTGGCCAGCGGTGGCCTGACCCACAATCTGCGCGAATTCCGCCAATACGCGGAAGATTCGCCAGCCGACGATTACGTTACGGAATTCGAGTTATGGGCCACCGGCGTTATCGAGGAGGGCG
>DAOVHN010000223.1 GCA_030671915.1 Pseudomonadota bacterium | reverse complement strand
TCAAAGCCCAACCGCGCCCAAATCCAGCTTGCCGTCGGCCACCGGCGGGCACCAGAAATAGCTTCCCGTTATTGGGCGGGTGAAACGGAACAGGCCGTCGGTGATGCTGTCCTCCTGGCCGGTCATGCGGGCGAGCTGGGCCTCGAAGGCGTCGAAGGAGTGGCCGAAGGCCACGAACATCAGCCCTTCGCCGCCGGCGTGCCCCCAGGGCATGGAGCGACGCAGCAGGAAGGCCTCGGGGTCGAAACTTTCCTGCGCCGTGCGTTTCACATGGGCCGAGGCCGGCGCGTCGTCGAGTTCCTGGTTATCGCCGATCCGCCGCCCGATGACGTTGTTCCGATCGCCCGGGCCGAGCGTCTCGAAATGCTCGAGGTCGTGCACCCATTGCTGGACCGCGACGAAGCTGGAACCGTCGAGCCCCGCCTCGCCGGTGCGCAGGAATGCGGCGTCGGTCGCGGCCGCGCCCTCGGGGTTCTCGGTGCCGTCCTCATAGCCCGACAGGTCCAGGCCCCGGTCGAACCTGAAGCCGTCCACCTGCCGGTCGCGGCGAAAGGCCGGGCGAACCGCTTGCACGGTTGAGCGCGCCAGCCCGGCGATATGGCCACGGTCATCGCCACGGATCCAGACCCAAAGATCCGCCTGCGTCGAGGGGATCGCGCAGCCGGTGCCGGCCATGGCGGGGAACGGCCGCAGGCCCCCGACCGCTTTTCCAAGCCCCCGGACAAGGCCCTGGCCCAGCCCGACCACCATATCCTCGCCGCCTGCCCACGACGCCAGACCTTGCAGCGCGGGCCTGGGGTCGGTGTCCGGCGCCACGCTGAATTCCAGATAGCGCGAGTGGCCGGGAATGCCGGGGAGTATGCCGGGCTGATATGAGGTCATGCCATTCGTTCCGGATCGTTGAAATTAGAGCTTTTCAAGGTTAGCCGGCTTCGGCCCGCTCACTGAAGGCTGGCCGAGTGGCGCATCCTGAGCATCCTCATCCTGAGAGTATGTGAATCTATCGGTTTTCGCAAATTCGGAGCCGGCTTTGGCCGGCAAAGTCTTTTTTTCGCCCACCCCCTCCCCAACCCTCCCCCGCGCGCGGAAGAGGGGGCCATTCGGCGTGAAAATAGAGCCCTCTCCCGCTCGCGGGGGAGGGTTGGGAGGGGGTGGCGGACATATAGCTTGCCGGCGCCAGCCGGCTCCGAAAAAGACGATTGCCGAAGGGTTCGCGGGCTCTCGCGCCGTCTACTTGCTCTCCGGCCTGAAAACGCCGTCCCAGTCTGGGGGCGGTTGTTTCTCGTATGTCTCGCAGCGCCTGGCCAGCGCGGCCGCCGCGGGGTCACGCTCCGCCAGTTCGGTGAAGATGGCGCGGGCCTGTTCGAAATTTCCCTGGCGGTACAGGGCCAGCGCCTCGGCATAGCGGTCGGCCGCGGCCCTGTCCGTCACGGGCTGGAACACCGCCGTCGGGGCGCTGCGGCCGGTTACCGCGACCAGATCGATCTCGCGGAAATCCCGATCAGGGCAGGCCGCCACCGTATCCTCGCTGATCAGCAGGCGCGTGCCGTAGGCCTTGTTCAGGCTTTCCAGCCGCGCCGCCAGGTTCACCGCGTCGCCGATGACGGTGTAGTTGAAGCGGCGGCTGCTGCCGATATTGCCGATCAGCACCGAGCCCGTATTGACGCCGATGCGGATGCGCACCTGGCCCGCCGGCGCCTCGATCGGGTCCTCCTCCAGCGACCGCAGCATCGCGGCGGCCGAGCCCGCGGCCTTGCCGGCATGGTCGGGATCGGCGATGGGCGCGCCGAAAATGGCGATCAGCCCGTCGCCGATGAACTTGTCGATATGGCCCTGATTGTCCTCGATTATTTCCCCCAGCCGGTCGAAACAGCGGTTCAACAGCGCGGCGGCCTCCCCCGGCTCCAGACTCTCGGCGATGGTGGTGAATCCCTCCAGGTCGACGAACATGATCGATACGGTGCGTTGCTCGCCGCCCAGCACCGGGGCGCCGCCGGCCTCCACCAGCCGGTCGACCTGCGCCTTCGGCAGATAGAGCGAAAAGGCCCGCCTGAGATAGCGTTCGCTGCTGTCGACCACCAGCCGGCGATAGCCCGCCATGCCGCCGATACCGCCCAGGGCCGCGATCATCATCCCGCCCAGGGGCAGCACCAGCGCGCTCTTGTAGGCGGCGACGGCGAGCGCCACCGGCCCGGCCACCGCCAATACCAGAATGGCGATCAGCATGGCCCCGCCCAGCCTTATCGACAGTGCGGCGAACAGGAACGCGGTCGCGAACAGCAAGGCCCAGGCCGGCGCGCCCGTCAGCCGGTTCGGCCCACCCGGCCCCAGAATTTGCCGGATCGCGGCGGCATGCAGGTAGACGCCGGCGATCGTGTTGTCCACCACCGGCAGCGGCAGGACCGCGCCTTCGTAACTGGAGCAGCGCGCGGTCACCGTCGCCGGTCTGGCTTCGCGCAGCAGCAGCCGGTTCCCGGCGGTGGCGCGGTCTTCGGCCAGCAGGTCCGAACCGACCAGAACGATTCGGCCGGCGAAATGTTCGGTGAAGAACCCGGTATTCCCCGCCGCCGCGCAGTCATACAAATCGGCGAAGGAATAGGTTGGCGCCGGATGCGCGTTGGCGCCGGGGTCGAGGAACAGGTTGCCGCCCGAAGAGCCGGGGACCGGCGTTCCCCCGAAGCTGGCCGAACCGTCATCCGCCCGGGCGACCGGCTGGCCACGATGGCGCATGGCGATCTCCAGCGCGAAGCTGGTCTTGGGCCCGTCCTTGGCGTCGAAGAACAGCGGCATGTTGCGCACCACGCCGTCGGCATCGCGGCGGATGTTCACCGGCCGGATGCTGGTGGGATTGCCGATTGCGAAAGCGAATGCCGGGGCCGGGCCTATGGGCAGCGGATCGGCCAGCAACTCGCCGATGACCACGCGGCCCTCCATGCCGCTCTTGCGGATGGCCAGCAGGAAATCGCGGTCATAGTTCAGCACCAGCCCGGTGGCCGAGGTCGCGAAGACCATGTCGAAGCCGACGATGCCGGCGCCCGCGTCCGTCAACGCGTTCAGCACCGCCGCCAGATGCGGCGTCCACAGAACCCGCGGCGTTCCCGCGAAGGGCGGCCGGCTGTAGGTCTCTTCGTCGATGACGATCACGCTGACAGGCGTGGTGTCCATTTCCGCGGGCCTGTCCGCCCGATCGGCCCGCTCCGCCTGCAGCCAATAGACCGCGTCGAAGGCGATCCCATCCGCCCAGGGCGCCAGAAACAGGCCCGCGAGACAGGCCAGCAGCGCGATAACCGCCGCCACGCCCGTATATTGGGCGAGTGGGCTCAAAAGCGGACGAGACGTTCCAGCGCCGGGACCGTGGTCAGACCCGCATAACGGTCGATCTTGAACTCGGTTTCACGGTCGCCCAGGTGCACGCGGTAATGGCCGCCGCGGCTCAAGGGTTCGGCCTGGCCCAGCATGTCGAACAGGGGGCCGGGGCCCGCCAGTTCGCGCACCGCTTCCTTGCGGTCGATCCGTTCGATGACAAGCGGGCCTTCGGTTACGCCGTCCAGCAGGAAGGCCGGGTTGATATCGCTGATTTTAGGTGGAAAGTCGGGGCTGTCCGGCCCGCCCCGGAAAATCAGGGCGCCGGCCTCGCCGGACTGCGACGTCGGCGATGCCGAGGCGGACTGGCAATGCACCGTCTCGCGCGTGACTTCGCCACCGGTTACCTTGCTCTGGTCGGCGCCGACGGTCACCTTGCCGCCGGAAATACGTTCGCGCAGGCAGGAACCCAGATATCCCAGCACGATGCTCGCGCCGTCGGGCAGGTCGATCACCGCGCCTTCTTCAAGCAGCTCCATCAGCTGCACGGGAACGCTTTCGCCCTGGGCGTCCTCGACGATCGCCACCGGCTGCGCGTTGGCCTGGCCACCGGCAAAAAGCACCGTGGCGGCGAGTAACAACGCCGGAAATATGTTTGTTTTCATAATCTTGCATCCCTCCGGGAACAATATTCTCCCTACCCCCTCCACGGGCGGCGCCCATATCGCGCGCCGCCGTGACTCGACTATATAGTAACTCGCCGTTTAGCGGGAAAGATGTGGGTTTTCACACAGTCCCGGCGGTTGCGGGCGGCTTGTTCGGGTTTTGCATAGACGCTACAATAGCGAGGGGTAGCATAATGTATGGGGCGCGCCGCATGATCAGGGCGTTGATCGTTGTCTTGTGTCTGGTTCTGACCGTGCCGGTGCCGCCGTGGGGCGGTGAAAGCCGGGCGCAGGAGGATTCGACCGGCGAGGTTGCGGCTGAGCAAACGCCCGTGGATGTGCCCGTAGTCCCGCCCGCCGCCGAAGTCTCGAGCGAGGCCGAACCAGCCGCGCCGGCGGCGGCCAAGGTCCCCAGGAGCTCCCGGCTTTACAGCAGTTCCCATGCGCTGGTGGTTGGCATCGACACTTACACGAACGGCTGGCCCAACCTGAACAATGCGGTCAGGGACGCCGGCTTGATGGCCGAGGCGCTGAAGGAGCGCGGCTTCGAGGTCACGCTGGCGACCAACCTGAATTCCGTGGAAATGAAACAGATATTCGAGGAATTCTTCGTCATCAAGGGCGAGGATCCGCAGGCCCGGCTGTTCGTCTGGTACGCCGGCCACGGGTTCACCGAATTCGGCGAGGGCTTTCTGGTGCCGGCCGATGCACCGCGGCCCGAGGCCGGGGCCCGATTCCGGTTGAAGGCGCTGTCGCTCAGGCGGTTTGGCGAATATGTCCGGATGGCCTATGCGAAACATGCCTATACGGTGTTCGACACCTGCTTCGCCGGAACCATCTTCGCCTCCCAGCGCGGCGCGCCGCCGCCGGCGATCACGCGCGCCGCGATGGACCCCGTGCGCCAGTTTCAGACCGCCGGCGACGCCGATCAGGAAGTGCCCGATGACGGCCGCTTCCGGGAGCTGTTCGTGGCCGCGCTGAACGGAGAGCGGGGCGCCGACGCCAACAGCGACGGGTACCTGACCGCGACCGAGATGGGCATATTCCTCGGCGACGCGGTCAGCAACTACAGCCAGAACCGTCAGACGCCACGCTACGGAAAGCTGCGCGATCCCAACTACGACCAGGGCGATTTCGTCTTCGAACTGCCGGGCGGCGAGGGCGGCGTGCTGGCGGGGCCGGATTCCGGCG
>DAOVHN010000343.1 GCA_030671915.1 Pseudomonadota bacterium | reverse complement strand
GGTGCAGCTGGAAGACCAGGTGAAGAGCGCCCTGCCACCCTCGGCCTACAAATTCCAGGCCAAGATGGAAAACGGCCGGGTCGCCGACTGCCTGCTGACCCTGCCCAACCCGCCGGGCGCCATCGCCATCGACGCCAAGTTCCCGCTGGAAAGTTATTACGCGCTGCGCGCGGCCAAGGACGAGGATGACCGCAACGCGGCCCGCAAGACCTTCGGCAACGACGTTTTGAAACATGTGAGGGACATTGCCGAGCGCTACATCATCCCCGGGCGGACATCGGATTCGGCGCTGATGTTCCTCCCCTCCGAGGCGGTCTATGCGGAACTGCATGCCGAGCTTCCCACGGTGATCCAGAAATCGCACAAGGCGCGCGTCTATATCGTCTCGCCGACGACGCTGATGGCGACGCTGAACACCATCCGCGCGGTCTTGAAAGACTCGCAGATGCGCGAACAGGCCGGGCTGATCCTGGCCGAGGTCGGCAAGATGGCCGTGGATGTAAGCCGGCTGGACAGCCGCGTGGACAATCTGCAGAAACATTTCGGCCTGGCCGAGAAGGACCTGCGCGAGATCAAGGTCTCGGCCGAAAAAGTCTCGAAACGCGCCGGCCGCATCGAGGAGATGGATCTGGACGATCCGGAGACGGCGGACGAGGCAATCGAAAAACCCGCCGGCCCGAAACTGAAGCTCGCCTTCAACAAGGTCGAGGGGGAGTAAGCAGTCTCCTTCCGGGCTGACGGCGGCCTCACGATCCCTGACACGCGAAACAACCTCATGCAAACGGGTTTTCTGCGGGTTTCAGCGTGACATTATGGGAAATGTCGAGGGTTTGATCCGCAGGCTACGACGCAACGAACCAGACCGGGGGGTCAAGCGCCGACGACCCCCGTGCCCTCCAGGAAATTCTTCAGCAGCAGGCTGCCGTTCTTCAAGGCGCGGTAGTTTTGCATGAATTCGGGGCGGGTGGGGCGCCAGGAGGTGGCCATGGCTTCGGCGGTGGCTTCCGGGTGGAACTGGGTGGAGAACCAGTCGCCGCCATGGTCCAGCGCGGCACAGGGCAGTTCCGAGCGAGTGGCGAGGATAGTGGCGCCGCCGGGCAGGGCGGCGACATGTTCTTCGTTGGCGCAGTGGCATTCGGGCTCCGACGGGTAGCCATGGAACAGAAAATGGGCGCGGCCCGCGGCCGTGAGGCTGACCGGTTTGGTGCCGGCCATCTGGCCGCTGGCGATAGGCTCCACCGGCGCGCCCTCGGCTTCCGCGATCATCTGGTGGCCGCCGCAGATGCCCAACAATGGCCGGCCGGTGGCGCGGTATTGCTGGAGCCAACGCCGTGTCGCATGCTGCCAGTCGAGATCGTCATGCACCGAATGATAGCTGCCGCCCAGAATGACGGCGTCGGCGGTGTCCGGGTCGGGCAGGGCCTCGCCCCGGCAGACGAAGACGCCGTGAAATTCGATCTTGTCGGCCAGCCCCAGGGCGCGTAGCTGCAGGAAGACCCAGTGGACCTCGTTGTCGCCTCCGGGCAACGCGTCATAGATGCTGGCGTCGTAACGGCCCGGCTGGCCGATCATCGAGACGAAGAGGACGCGTTTCATTTTCCGGTCCATTACCCTTCCGCCGTGCGGCGGGCGCGGAGCGCGGCCGTCAATGTACCGTCGTCGAGGTAATCGAGTTCGCCGCCCACCGGCACGCCATGCGCCAGGCGCGTCACGGTAACGCCCGTGGGCGCCAGTTTTTCGGTGATGTAATGGGCGGTGGTCTGGCCCTCGACGGTCAGGTTAGTGGCGAGAATGACCTCTTTTACCGCCTCGGCGCTCGCGCGCTCCACCAGGCCGGGGATGCGCAGATCGTCGGGCCCGACGCCGTCGATCGCCGACAGCGTGCCGCCCAGAACGTGATAGCGCCCGCGAAAAGCGCCGGTGCGCTCCAGCGCCCAGAGGTCGGCCACGTCCTCGACCACGCAGACCAGGGCGGCGTCGCGGGTCTCGGCGGCACAGATATGGCAGGGATCGGTGGTGTCCACATTGCCGCAGACCGCACAGGTGCGAATCGTCCGCGCGGCATCATCGAGCGCCTTGGCCAGGGGTTCCAGCAGGCTCTCGCGCCGCTTTATAAGCTGCAGCGCCGCGCGCCGCGCCGAACGCGGCCCCAGCCCGGGAAGCCGGGCCAGCAGGGTTATCAGGCGCTCGATCTCGTTCATGCGGGAACTCGGCCGCCGGTCAGCCGAAGGGCAGGTTCATGCCAGGGGGCAGCTCGATGCCGCCCATGATTTCCTGGGTCTTTTCCTTGGCGTAGGCGTCGACCTTCGCGCGGGCGTCGTTGAAGGCGGCGACCAGCAGGTCTTCCAGCACTTGCCGTTCGTCTTCCTTGCATAGCGACGGGTCGACGGACACGCGGCGCGCCTCGCCATGGCCGTTGAGGACCACGCTGACCAAGCCGCCGCCCGAGGCGCCGTGCAGTTCGGCATCGGCCAGGCCGGCCTGCATATCCTGCATTTTGGTCTGCATCTCCTGGACCTGTTTCATCATCTGGCCAAGGTTCTTCATGTCTCGCCTACTCTCGTCTCTGTTAGCGTTATGGGATCGAATCAGCCGGCGTCCATACCCTCGTCGTCGGGCGCGGGGGCCGGGGCGTCGGCCTCCAGACCGGCGCGCGGCGAAGGCTCGACGCGGGTTATTTTTGCGCCAGGAAAAGCCTTCCGCGCCGCCTGCACCAGCGGATGCCGCGCGGCGGCTTCATGTTCCTTCTGACGGGCGGCCTCGGCCTGCTGGGCCAATGTCGCCTCACCCTGCTCGCCCGAGACGCTGACCACCCAGCGGCGGCCTGTCCATTCACTCAGCAACGTGCCGACACGCGCCGAGAGGTCACGCGGGGCGTTCTCGTCCGGGCGGATTTCCAGCCGGCCCGCCTCGCAACGCACCAGATGGACGTTATGGCGGAGCTGGGTATGGAGGATGGCCTCGCGCTTTTCCCCGAAAAGGGCGACAAGTTCGGTGAAGCTCTGGGGCCCCGGCTGCACCTTGGCGCTGGCCTGGGGGGACGGCGAGGGATCGGGCGCGGGCGCCGGTTCGGGCTCACCACGCGCCACGACGGCCGGGCCGCCGGCGGATGCACGCGCCGCGCCGCCATTGCCGCCGGAAGGCGGTGCGGTGGGGGCCGGCGCGGGAGCATTCGCGCCCTGCGACCCGCCCTTGTGCAGTTCGCGCGCCAGATCGGCCGGCGTCGGCAATTCCGCCATATAGGCAAGGCGGACCAGCACCATCTCGGCGGCCTGTGTCGGCATGGGCGCGGCCTGTACCTCGCCCAACCCCTTCATCAGCATCTGCCAGGCGCGGGTCAGCACCGGAATCGCCAGCTCGCCCGCCATGGCGCGGCCGCGCTCGCGTTCGGCCTCGGGCACGGTGGCCGATTCGGCGGCATCCGGCACAACGGAAACGCGGGTCAGCCAGTGGGTCAGGTCCATCAGGTCCTGTATCACCACGACCGGGTCGGCCCCGTCCTGGTACATTTTCGCGAACTGGCCCAGCGCATCGGCGATCTCGCCCGCCATGACCCTGCCGAACAGGTCGAAAATCTGCGTGCGGTCGGCCAACCCCAACATGTCGCGCACCTGGGTGGCGGTAATCCCGCCGTCGCCCAGCGCCATGGCCTGGTCCAGCAGGGACAGCCCGTCGCGCACCGAGCCGTCGGCGGCGCGCGCGACGATGGCCAGCGCCTCGTCCTCGGCCGGGACCTTTTCCTGCTCGGCGATGGCGCGGAAATGTTCGATCAGGCGATCCGCCGGCACACGGCGCAAATCGAATCGCTGGCAGCGCGACAGCACGGTGACCGGCACCTTGCG
>DAOVHN010000623.1 GCA_030671915.1 Pseudomonadota bacterium | reverse complement strand
TGAGGCCGCAATTCTCCAACAGCTGGGCGACCCGGTCGCGGACATCCCCACCCTTGGCCATACCCTGCAGGCGAAGCGCCGTACCGATGATATCGAACACGGTCTTGCGCGGATTGAGCGACGCATACGGGTCCTGGAAAATGATCTGCATACGCCGCCGCATGGCCTTGAGTCCGGCGTCATTCAAAGCTGTCACATCCGTGCCGTCGAAGGTGACCCGGCCCGCGGTGGGTTCGTGCAGGCGCAGGATGGCGCGACCCAGGGTCGATTTTCCGCAACCCGATTCACCGATCAGGCCGAGCGTTTCGCCGCGTCCGACCTCCAGGTCGATACCTTCCACGGCCTGTACCAGTGTGCCTGGATTGCCGATGATCCGACCCCAGAGGCCACGCCGGCTGTCGTAGTGCTTGACCAGGCCCTCGACCTTTAGAAGCGGAATGTCGGTGACGGCATTCATGCCGCAGCCTCCTTGTCGGCCAACCGGCAGCGCAGGCTGCGTCCGGCGTTCCGGTCCCGCATGGGCTGCTGCGCCTCGCAGGCCGCCTCAGCGAACGCGCAACGGCTCCGGAACCGGCAACCGGCGGGCAGGTCGATCAATTCCGGCACCTGGCCTTCGATGGGGCGAATGCGTTCGTCCAGATGCGAGAGTCTGGGGATGGATGCCAAAAGTCCTTGCGTATAGGGATGCGCCGGCTGGCCGATGACGTCATTCGTGGGGCCGGTTTCCACCACCTGGCCCGCGTACATGACGGCAGCGCGGTCGCAGAACTCGGCGACCACGCCCAGGTCATGGGTGATCAGCACGACGCTCATGCCGAGCTCGCTTCGGATATCGGCGATCAGTTCCAGCACCTGGGCCTGGATGGTGACGTCCAGCGCCGTCGTCGGTTCGTCCGCAATCAGCAGTTTCGGGCGGCAGGCCAGCGCGATGGCGATCATCATGCGTTGGCGCATGCCGCCGGAAAACTGGTGCGGGTATTCGTTGAGCCGGGTCTCGGCGGACGGAATGCCGACCAGGCGCATCATGTCGATGGCCTGCTCGCGGGCCGCCCGGCGGCGACGCCGTTCTCCGGCCGGCAGGTCGTCGGCGTGGGCCAGGATGACTTCCATGATCTGAACCCCCACGGTCAACGCCGGGTTCAGTGCGGTCAGCGCGTCCTGCATGGTCATGGCGATGTCCTTGCCGCGCAGCGCCCGGTAGGCCGGCTCCGCCAGTCCCACCAGTTCCCGCCCCTCGAACAGGATGGACCCGCCGTCGATCCAGCCGGGCTGGCGGACCAAGCCCATGACGCTGGCAAAGGTGACGCTCTTGCCGGACCCGGATTCGCCGACCACCCCCAGGCATTCGCCGGGCGCCACCGCGAGGCTGACGCCATCGACCGCCGTCACCACGCCGTAGCGGGTGGCGAAACGGGTTATCAGGTCCCGGATTTTCAAGATGGGTTGCGGGTTCGCCATGGCCGGCCCCTCAATCGTGGAACTTGGGATCGAAGGCATCCCGCAGCCCTTGGCTGGCGATGTTGATGGCCAGCACCAGCAGCAGAATGGCAAGCCCCGGGAAGGTGCTGACCCACCAGGCTTCCAGCATGAAGGATCGCCCGTCCGCCACCATCGATCCCCAACTCGCCGTCGGCGGCTGCACGCCAAGGCCCAGGAAGGACAGGCTGGCCTCCAGGATGATCACATGCGCCATGCGGATGGTCGAGACCACGATCACCGGCGACAGAATATTGGGCAGGATCTCGCGCAGCATGATATGGCGCCTGGAAGCGCCCAGAGCCCGGGCGGCTTCCACGTATTCGACCTCGCGGGCCGCCAGGGTCTCGCCGCGGACCACGCGGCAAGGCACCACCCATTCCTTGTAGACCAGGGCCAGCAGGATATTCTGCAGGCCCGGCCCCATCATGGCGATCATGGCGATGGCGAAAATAAGGTAGGGAAAGCCGAGCAGAATATCGACCAGCCTGGAAATCACTACGTCGGTCCAGCCGCGCATGTAGCCGGCGGCGAGGCCTGCCAGTATGCCGATGACGGTGGCCATCAGGATCACGACGACGCCGATGAAAATGGAAATCCGCGCCCCATAGATGATGCGCGACAGGATATCGC
>DAOVHN010000427.1 GCA_030671915.1 Pseudomonadota bacterium | reverse complement strand
TTGCGGCCGACGATGGAGAAGCCCGTGGGGGCGCCGTCGACCGTCCCGTAGGGGATGTTGATCTGCGGCAGGCCGGAATGGCCGGCCAGGCCCGTCATGGTGAGGATGCGCCGGCGGGCGTCCGCCTGGGCGTCCTGCGGCTCGCCGCGGAACATGGCGACGCAGGGCGAGGTCGGGATCGCCATGACCGCGCCGACATCCATAAGGTCGTCCATGCGCCGGGCCAGCCTGGCCCGCCATTCCTGCCAGCGGGCGACCTCGTCGTCGGTGATTTTTGAAATGAACTCGAAGCGTTCCGCGACGCCGGGGCCGAAGGTGGGGTTCACTTCCTCGATCCAGTCGCGGTGGGTCTCCCAGGCCTCGCGGCCCTGCAGGATCAGATAGGCCTTGAACATATTGCCGACGTCGTAATTCTCGGCCGCCAGCATGCTGATCGGCGGATTGACGATCTTCGCCAGCGCGTCCAGCGCCGGTGCCAGCGCCGCCTGCACCGCCTCGCCAGCCAGCGCCCACAGATCCTCCGGCACATAGAGCCGGGTCAGGACTTCCGGCTCCCGCCAGTCGTCGAACAGGACATGGCCGACGCCCGACATCACCGCCGGGTCGCGTGCGAACCAGCCGATGGTGTCGTAGGAATCGGCCAGCGGCATGATGCCTTCCAGCGGGATGCGGCCATGGGTCGGCCGCAGGCCGTAGATGCCGCAGAAGCTGGCCGGGATGCGCACCGACCCGCCGGTGTCCGAGCCCAATGCCAGATGCGCGTCGCCGGCCGCCACCGCGGCGGCTGATCCGCTGGACGAACCGCCCGCCACGCGGCCCGGCGCGTTGACGTTCACCGGCGCGCCGTAAAAGGCATTTTCGCCGACGATCGAATAGGCCATCTCCTCGGTCACCGTCTTGCCGATCATGGTGGCGCCGGCGTCGATCAGCTTTTGCACCACGGGCGCCGATTTCCCGGCGATCTCGTGGGTGCGCAGCCAATCCGGATTGCCGCAGCCGGTGTGGCAGCCCTCGACATCGAAAATATCCTTCACCGCCAGGGACAGGCCGCTGAGCAACTGTTTTTCCGTCCCTTCGATCACCTTGTCGCAATGGGCCACGAAGGCGCCCAGATCGTCGCGGGTCATAAATTCCCCTCCCGAATTGACGGCGCGGACGGCATGGCGGACATTAGGCCCCTGAACGGCCACCCACGGGATTGATTCGAAACATGCTTATTGCACAGATCACCGACATGCATGTCAAGACGCAGGGCGAAATGCTGTCCGGCACGCTGGATACATACGCCGGGCTCGCCGCCGCGCTTCGCCGGATCGCCGGGCTGGACCCGCAACCCGACCTGCTGGTCGCGACCGGCGACCTGACGGCCGACGGCAAGCCGGAGGAATACGACGCGCTGCGCGACCTGCTGTCCGGCCTGGACATGCCGTGCCTGTTGCTGCCTGGCAATCACGACATCCGCGAAAACCTGCGCGACGCCTTCCCCGATCAGCCATGGGAGGATGGCCGCTTCCTGCTTTATGCGGTCGACGACTGGCCGGTGCGCATCGTTGCGCTGGACAGCGTCATCCCCGGCGACCACAAGGGTGAGCTCTGCCGCGGGCGCTGCCGCTGGCTCGACGGCAAGCTGGCCGAGGCGCCGGACAAGCCAACCATCGTCATGCTGCACCATCCGCCCTTCGCCAGCCTGATCGGCCATATGGACCGCATGGGGCTGGTGGACGCGGCCCCCCTTGCCGAGGTGGTCGCGCGGCATAAACAGGTTATCCGCATTCTCTGCGGCCATGCGCATCGCCCGATCCAGACCATGTTTGCCGGCGTGCCGGCCAGCGTGGCCCCGGCCACCAGCTTCCAGATCCAGCTCAAACTGGACGAATCCCCGGGCATCCAATGGACCCGCGAGCCGCCCGCCTTCCAACTCCACAAATGGACGCCGGACGGCGGCCTCGTCAGCCACACGGCCTATGTCGAGGAGTACGGCCACTGGGAGCGGCCTGGCAGCTACAAGGCGATGGAAAAGGCGTCGGGATTGGGAGAGGGGTAGCTATCAGCCGTCAGCTATCAGCTATCAGCAAGAAGAATGAGCTGACGGCTGATAGCTGATAGCTTGAAAGGAAATCATGAAAGCCACCAGGGGAGCCATCGCCGCTGGAGACGCCGAGACCGCCAACGCCGCCGCCGAAATTCTGGCCGACGGCGGCAACGCCTTCGACGCGGTGCTGGCGGCGCTTTGCGTCACGCCGGTGTCGGAGCCGGTTCTGGCCTCTCTGATGGGCGGCGGGTTCCTGCTGGCCCACCCGGCGGACGGCGAGCCCGTGCTGTACGACTTCTTCTGCCAGACGCCGCGGGCAAAGCGCCTGGCCGGGGATCTGGAATTCTACCCTGTCGATGTGGATTTCGGCACGACGACACAGGAATTCCATATCGGGCTCGGCGCCATGGCAACGCCCGGCGTGGTGGCCGGTCTGTTCGCGGTGCATGGCGATCTCGGCCGCCTGCCCATGGCGCGGGTCGTCGAACCCGCGGTGCGGCTGGCCCGCCGGGGCGTGCCGGTCTCGCCGCTGCAGGCGCATATCCTGGATATCGTCGAACCGATCTATGTGGCCACCGATACCGCCCTGGCCCTGTTTGAAAGTGGACGTGAGCCCGGGCGGGTGCTGCGCGAGGGCGAAACCTACCGCCCCGCCGCCATGGGCGATGCGCTGGAGGCGATGGCGCGCGAGGGGCGCGACCTGTTCTATCGCGGCGAGATCGCGGCGGAGATAGCCGAGGCTTGCGGCGTCGCCGGCGCGCTGACCATGGCGGACCTCGAAAACTATGAAGCGATCCGCCGCCAGCCACTGGCACGCAATTGGCGCGGTGCGCGGATATTCACCAATCCGCCGCCATCGTCGGGTGGGCCGCTGATCGCCTTTGCGCTGGCGATGCTGGAGAATGCGCCGTGCCCGCCGCAAGGCCCGCAGGACCCCGGCTGGCTCATGTCCCTGGCCGACGCCATGGCGGCGACCAATGTGGCCCGTACGGACTGCGGGCTGGACGAAGACTGCGACGAGGCGAAGGTGGCGAAACTGCTGTCGGACCCGCTGGTCGCCGAATACCGCGCGGCCATGGCGGGCCGGGCGCTGAAACAGGGCGGCACCACCCATGTCAGCGTGATCGACGCCGATGGCAACGCGGCGGCCGTGAGCCTGTCGAACGGCGGGGGC